>QMUF01000172.1 GCA_003663525.1 Thermococci archaeon
ATAATATTTGATAATCACTTTCATGTTGATCCATTTAAGGGGCTCTTCTTGGAGGCGGTAAAGCAGTTCCATAGGGCTGGGGGGACGCATTTAAACGTTGTTTATAAAAGTGCCCACGATTACGGCTTTAATGGAGCCAAAGCAGAGGACTTCATGAAAGCCATGGATTTTCACATCGAGTTGGTCGAAAGGATAAATAGAGAAACCCCAGTTAAAGCTTTTGCCGTGGTTGGGGTCCATCCGGCGGAATTTGCATACCTAGCTGAAAAGAAAGGCGTTGAATATGCCAAAAATGAGGTTATGAAAGCTCTCGAATATGCCCAAAAACTATGTTTTGAGAAAGAGGCCATAGCGATTGGAGAAATAGGGAGACCACATTATGAAGTCAGCGAAGAAATATGGAATGAGAGCATAGAACTAATGAAATATGGAATGGAATTAGCGAAAGAAGCTGATTGTGCTGTTCAACTCCATACAGAGAGCTTTAATGAGGAAAAGTTTAGAGAACTTGGAAGAATTGTCAGAGAAGTTGGAATTAAGCCATATAGGGTGGTTAAGCACTATTCACCACCACTCATTAAGGTTGCTGAGGAAGAGGGGATTTTCCCATCTATATTAGCGAGTAAAAAAACACTAATGGAAGCCCTTATGCAGGGAAGTAGATTCTTAATGGAGACAGATTATATAGATGATAAGAAAAGACCAGGAGCAGTTCTTGGGCCCAAAACTGTGCCAAAAAGGACTTTAGCATTTATTCAGCAGGGATTAATGGATGAAGATACTGCTCACAAAATCCACGTGGAGAATCCAAAAAAGGTTTATGGAATCGAACTGGAAGAGTAGTCCTCTAACCTTCAGCTTTCATTTCTGTTTATTTCACTTTTAAGTAGCTTGTTTAAACTTTTATCTTTCTGTTGCTTGCAAGACCCCTTCCGTAAGGATGGGGGGAGTGGCCGTGTGAACCGGCCTGTGAGAGTGAGGTTATCAGCAACGGAATGCTGAATGAACTCTCACGAAGCCCCACCCGTAAGGCCGGGGTAGTTCACTCCTTCTCTCTTTATAGTTCGTATAAATGAATCGTTTCTTTTCTTGAATTCTTCGGGAGTAACTACTATTGGGCTTATGAGTTCCCCATACCTGAGAAGCACTTCTGTTGAGATGTCTATAACTTCATCAAGTGAGACATCACCAACTATCATTATATCAATGTCGCTCTCCTCGTCATAATCCCCTCTTGCATAAGAACCAAAGACAATGATTTCCTTGACTTTATCCCCAAGTCTGTCTCTTATTTTTTCTAAAAATACTTCAAGGGCCTTTCTCTTCATCTCTGATCATCTCTAAGGCTTTTTTAATTCTCTCTAAGAATACTTCAGCACTTTCAACAGTTTCTCGGGCCTCTTCTTTCGTTGGTTGATAGTAAACATCATAATCGGCCTTCGATCTTAAAACAAAGGCACGGTTGAGAGCTTTAGCGTATGCTTCCTCCACAAAACCTTCTGTCACAAAATGTAATCCGAACATCTTGACAACTCCAGAATGTTTTCTTGGGATTATATCCTTTGTAAGGAGTAATGCTTTAGCAGCATGAAACATTGAGTAGTAAGCTCTACTTATTGCATCTCTAAGTTTGTTGTTCTCTAATAGTAGAAATGCTGAAGAAAGTTCTTCCTCTGCAAGTTTTAGATGAAGTTCTATCTCTTCCCACATAACTCCTCCCATTAAAATTTTTGCCAAATCTCATATATTAACCCTTCGGGAGAAGGGAAAATTATAAATACCCGGAGGGAGAAGGGAAATGGAGCTTCGGGATTATTTGATGCCTGATGAACATGTACTGACCTCCTCCCCTCCCTAAAGGGTGAGGCTTTCACGAAGTAAGTGGAATGCGCTTAATGATTTTAATAAACTTCAATCTGCTGCAAAAAAGATTAAAGAAGTGAAATTTTTGGGAAAATACAGATATTATTTCTAAACTCTTATTCTTTTCACAACCCTAACCTTTCCAGGCTTCCCGAGTTCCCCTTCAATCTCAAAGACCTTTCCAAAGAACTGCTCTACAACCCACACGTTGGTTATCAGGTGCTTTGTGATTTCACTTACCCATATCTCTCCTCCGGCAAAGGCTAAAAATGGAATCAACTGATCTCCTAGGAACTTATCCACTACATGCCTTGGGCCTAGCTGTTCTATGAGTACTTTTGCAGCTTCTCTACCAACAATTTCTGCGGGTTTTCCTCTTTCTCCTAGAGCATCTCCGCCCAAGCGAAGAACATCAGTGTTTGCCCAGATAACAATTCCACTCCCGGGGCCGGAGTGAGAGTCTTTTCCTTGCTCATAATATTCTTCATGAATTTTTATTGGGAGGGAGGGGTAGAGTCTCTCTAAAGCTTCTCTTGCAGCTTTTGCTTGTCTTATGGCCACATGAGAGGGCAATCTTACAGCATGACTTATTCCCTCAAAGCTGTGGATTTTGTCAAAAGTTCTTGCTACTAATGTTCTTTTTGGTTCCCATGGATATACCTTTCCAGCGACAAAACCTCCACCTCTTGGATAGTGCCCCCGTCTCCTTATTTCAATCTCTACTTTTATTCCAAGCTTTTCAAGGGCATAAAGTGTTATATGTTTCAAATAATCCACTGGAGGAGACCATGCAACATCAGTTCCACCTGTTATCTCAAAAGTAACTTCTTCCTCAGCGAAAACCATAGCTGGAAGAAGAGCCTGAAGAACGAGACTTATACTGCCAGCGGTCTTTATGGGCACCTTAATATGTCTTGCTCTGGTACTCTTTGGATAAAATTCGAGCTCGGTTGAGCCTTCCTTGGCTCCCTTTACTTTTGCATCGGATAGTTCTTTTAGAGCTAGGATTCCATGTAGATGTTGAGGTCTTAATCCAGGATTGGAGCGTTTGGCCCGAATATTGATAATCTTTATCGGCTCTCCTGTAATTACCGAAAGGGCAACGGCTGTTCTGAGGACTTGCCCTCCACCCTCTCCATAACTCCCATCAATGATCCTCATCCTCTTCACCAGTGAAAAGTATGAATGCAGTCTTTAAAAGCTCTGATGGTGGCTTTTGTGGCTCCTTAGCGTGAAGTTGCTGGAAGAGTTTCACCAGCAATGAGGCAGTTTTAAAAGTCTTGTGATAAGGTGATAAGTTAGAAACTAGCTTATTTGGGACTTCGATTCCGAGTTCCTTTCTCAGAATATCTACTAATTCCTCATTCGTAAGAGGGGAAAGTGCTATCTTAACCGGAAGAATTATCTTTTCATATTTTTCAACATTTTGAGTTTCCACGATTATAGTGAACTCTGTTGGAATCCTAATCTTACGTTCATCAACTCTCATTATACTTTTTTCTTTGATCTTTAAAAGCCGTTGTACAAGCTCTACCGGAGGCTCTTCAAGAATTAAAAACCCCTTGTAAGCTTTCAAGAAAATTGGAGGCTCATATATCTTTTCTCCGATCTTTTTGGCCTCAAAATCCTCAGGTCCATCAATAGAGGAGTCCCATGTTAGTA
>QMUF01000173.1 GCA_003663525.1 Thermococci archaeon
GCCTTAGAGCCATGACGGGAATGAAGCACGTTGGATTAAACGTTGCTGCAGACACTTTCCTAAGCGCTGTAGGAATGGGTGTTGAGGGCGGATTCGTTATAATGGTTGCTGACGATCCAAGCATGTGGTCCTCTCAAAGTGAGCAAGACACTAGAGTTTATGCCAAATTCGCAAATGTTCCAGTTTTAGAACCCATCAGCCCCCATGAGGCAAAGGAAATGACAAAGTACGCTTTCGAACTTAGTGAAAAGTTCAAACACTTTGTAATCCTGAGAACGACCACGAGGAGCTCTCACGCCAGGGGAGATGTTGAGCTTGGAAAACTTCCCGAGGAGATAAAGCAAGCAAAGAGGAAATTTGGGAAATTCAACAAAGATCCAAGCAGATTCGTGGATGTTCCTGCCAATGCAAGAAAGTTCCACCCAGCAATCCTTGAAAAGATCGAGAAGATCAGGGAAGAATTAAACAACTGCCCATTCAACTGGATGGAGGGTAAAGAAGACGCTAAGATCGGTATAATAGCCTCAGGATTGAACTATGCGTATGTTAAAGAGGCCTTAGCATGGTTAGGAATTGAAGATGTAAAGATTCTCAAACTAGGAACACCATTCCCAATTCCTTATGGATTGCTAGAGAAGTTCTTTGAAGGGTTAGAGAGAGTATTAATAGTCGAGGAACTCGAACCAGTTGTAGAGGAGCAAGTGAAAACCTGGGCCTTTGATAAAAAGCTCAATATTGAGATAAAGGGCAAAGAGCTTGTCCCGAGAATTTATGAAATGACCACTAGAAGAGCTGTAACTGCAATAGCAAAATTCCTTAGCCTTGAAACACCAATAAACTTTGAAGAACTCGATGAAAAATATGAAAAGGTCAAGCCATTGCTCCCACCAAGGCCACCCTCACTCTGTCCAGCTTGCCCACACAGAAACAGCTTTTACGCAATAAAGAAAGCAACAGGAGGAAAAGCAATATATCCAAGCGATATTGGATGTTATACCCTTGGTCTCCTGCCTCCTCTTAAGACTGTTGATACGACAATTGCAATGGGTGCTTCAATTGGAATAGCTCACGGGTTAAGCATAGCACAAAATGGAAGCTTAAGCGAAGAGGAACAAGGGCCAGAAAAGCGGGTAGTAGTGGCCTCCATTGGTGACTCAACGTTCTATCACACGGGATTACCAGCGTTAGCAAACGCCATATACAACCGCTCTAATGTGCTTATTGTAGTCCTTGATAATCAGGTTACGGCAATGACTGGTGACCAACCAAACCCAAGCACTGGACAAACTCCACATGGTATGGGTAAAAGGATACCAATTGAGGATGTTGCAAAAGCCATGGGAGCGGATTTCGTAGCGGTTGTAGATCCATATGACATCAAAGCAACTTATGAGACTGTGAAGAAGGCTCTTGAAGTTGAAGGAGTTAGCGTTATAGTTTCAAGACAAGTTTGTGCCTTACATAGGATCGGCCAAATGAGAAGAAGAGGCGAGAAATGGCCAATTTACTACGTAAACGAGGACAAGTGTACTGGTTGTAGGGTATGTATCAACGCTTACGGATGTCCAGCAATTTACTGGGATGAAGAGAAGAAGCAGGCAAGAGTTGAGCCAACAATGTGCTGGGGATGTGGAGGTTGTGCCCAAGTGTGCCCGTTTGGGGCTTTTGAGCCTATGAAGGAGGGAGAACAATGAAGGAGTATAATATAGTCATCACAGGAGTTGGCGGGCAAGGAGTTTTAACAGCAGCAAACATACTTGGATGGGCTGCACTCCATGCAGGGTATAAAGTGAGGCTCGGTGAAGTTCACGGAATGAGCCAAAGATTTGGAAGTGTCATAAGTTACGTGCGCTTTGGTGAAGACGTTTATGGTTCCATGGTTCCTGAAGGAAAAGCCGATGTTATGCTTTCATTCGAACCCGTAGAGGCTTTAAGATACATAAACTACCTTAAGGAAGGTGGAATGGTTGTCGTAAACACAAAGCCAATTGTTCCAGTGCAAGTTTCAATGGGAATGGCAAAGTATCCAAGCCTTGAAGAGATAAGAAAAGTCTTCGAGAAAGACTTCAAGGCAAAATGGATTGGATTTAACGCGGAAGAGCTTGCAGAACAAGCAGGACATGTTGTTACAACAAACACAGTATTAATAGGGGCCTTAACTCAAATTCCAGAGTTCCCACTTGATGCAGAACATGTTAGAGAAGTCATAAAGATCACCATCCCCCCTAAAGCAGTGGACATGAACATGAAGGCCTTCGACCTTGGAATAAAAGCTGCAAAAGAGATATTAGAGCTTTAAGCTCTCTCTTTATATTTGTATTTCATTTGTACTTTCCTAAAACGATTAAATTAGATTTCTAACCTCTTTACTGCCCAGTTATAAAGCACTACTGCGATTATTAGACTAGTAAGTGTTGCTAAACCTATCCACAAGATATCAGATGCTATCTCACTCGCAGGTCTGTTGTAGATCTCCAAGAGGCGGAAATCCTTTAAAGCTCTGCCAAGTGGGAAGTAATTTGCTATAGGTCTCGCCCATTTTGGAAGGGCACTTTCTGGAACAACTATGCCGGCCAAAAAGAGTAACGGCATTGATATAAAATTCACAACCGCTGTTGTAGACCTTATGCTCCTAGTCCCCATTGCTATCGCTAAGCCAAGGCTCATAGAGAAAAGCGAAGCGATGAATATTATGATCCATCCAAGGAGACTTGGGACTATGGTTTCGCCAAACACGAATTTAGCATAGGCCAGCCCCACAACTATGCTGATCATTATAACCAAAAACGTGGAGAGCATCTTTCCCATCAGGAAGTCCCATGCCGTGGCAGGTGAAGCAACTATTCTCCTAAGTGTACCCTTCTCAATTTCTTCCAACGTGCCGGTTCCTATGGTAAGCATCGTGGCAAAGAGGAACTGAATCCCTATGAAACTCGTTACATAGAATTGTATCGGCGTCGCTGTTTTGCCTTCCACCTCTTTCTCCTCTATCACAATAGGCTCAGCACTCGCGAGCATATACTCCCTGATCATCTCTGTGGTGAGATTATACTCTGCAATGGCCCATTTTGGAAAGTATAACTCCATATATTCGAGCTGCATCTCAATCCTTCTGCGCCTCATTTCCTTTTCCATCTCTCCAAAAAAGCCTTTAACAACACCGCTTACTATTTGATAGTCTTGGGGATCACTCTTATCAAAGTATAGGTAAACTCTAGCCTGTCTTCCACTCGTGAGGGTTGTCCCAAACCCTTTAGGAAAAACTACAACGGCATCTATCTTTCCGCTTTTGAGGGCTTCAAGGGCACTGCTTTCGTCTTTAAACTCAAGTACGTTGAAGAGGTTTGTCTCCTCAAGTGTTACCTCGTGAAAGCCTCGTCCTTCAGGGCGGGGATGTAAGAATCCTAAAATCGGCACTTGAGTAGAAAGCTTTTTAAACTCTTGTAACGTAATAGGGCCTCGGAGAGGCCACCGTCAGATATCCC
>QMUF01000174.1 GCA_003663525.1 Thermococci archaeon
AGACAACACAAAAGGCACTATTGTAATTTTGGATCCTCATGGAGAATATTCAAGACTTTCATGGAGAAATGCAAAAGTTAATACTATAAAGGCCACTATAGATCCAGCAAAAATAAAAGTGAGTGAGTTTGCAACACTTCTCGGTGTTGCAGAGAACGCTTCACTCCAAAGGAGATTTTTAAGCTTAGCTTATTACACTGTTAAGTGGGAAGCGAGAAATGCATCAAAGATTTTGGGTGGAATTGCCTTTGTAGAGGCATTAGAACGAAAAATTGAAGAATGGATCAGGACATATGAGAGTAGAGAGAAAGGTGAAGAGGTCGTCATCAGTTATTACGATCCTCAAGGTAATTTACTTCCTAGAAAAATTCAGTCTAAAGACTTGGATTCTTTAATAAGGTTAAAAGATTATCTCCAAGAGCTTAAAGCCAATTTTAGGGAGTTTATAAAGCTAGGGAACATACTATCAGAAATCACTCCAGCCATGGTCAATGTTATAGATTTAAGTGGTATGGAAGAGGATCAAATGATTGCATTGGCCTCTTATCTCTTAAGAGGGATCTTGAAGTATCGTGTAAGATATATGAAGGCAGTAAACATGAGGGACTCTCCAAAAATAAAGGAAACTAAAGAAAAGTTTCCAGCACTAACAAAACCAATCCTTGTTATAGTTGAAGAGGCCCATATTTTCGCACCCCGTGAACACAAGACCCAGGCTGCCCACTGGTTAGGCAAAATAGCTAGAGAAGGGAGAAAATTTGGTATAGGCTTGGGAATAGTCTCTCAAAGACCCAAAAAACTCGATGATGATATATTGAGCCAAACAAATACAAAAATAATCCTTCGTTTGGTTGAACCACATGACCAAAGGTACGTACAGCAAGCAAGCGAACAGATAAGTGAAGATTTACTTTCAGATATAGCCTCCCTTGGGATTGGTGAAGCAGTCATTGTGGGCTTTGCAATACCATTGCCGGCCATGGTGAAGATATACAGCTTTAAAGAAGATTTTAACGGTTATTACGGTGGAGGAGATATTGATATTGTGAAAGAATGGGGAGAGATAGAAGAAGAAAGTGAAATAAACTTGGAAGATCTCGCAGGTGAATGATAATGAAATTTGCCCATATAGCAGACCCTCATCTTGGGAGGGAACAGTTTCAGCAACCTTTTAGATATAGAGATTATCTTGAAGCATTTAAGCAGGCCATAGAAAGGGCAATAGAAGAGAAAGTTGATTTTATCCTTCTTGCAGGTGATCTCTTTCATGTCAGTAAACCTTCCCCTAGGGCTATTAGGGATGCGGTGGAAGTATTGAGTGCTGCAAAGAAAAAAGATATACCAGTTTTTGCAATAGAAGGAAACCATGATAAGACAATAAGAGAGACTTCAATCTATGACTTACTTGAACACTTGGGCCTGATTTACACCGTAGGAATAAAGAAAACTCCAAGAGAGGGTGAGTTTCAGAGGAGCATTAAAAAGGGAAATTTATACCTTGTTTATGGGGTTTTTGGAGATATTGAGATTTACGGATTAAGGCATAACAACAGGTGGCAACTTATCAAAAATGGTCAGAATATATTGAAGACTCTTTTCAAGGGACGGCCCAATTCGATCTTAATGCTCCATCAGGCTATTGATTATCTCGCCGAAGGTACACCATATAAAGATGCTTTTGATTTAAAGCTTAGTGAAATACCCGATGGGTTTGGATATTATGCGTTGGGCCATATTCACATGAAAAAAGAACTTAAGAAAGAAGAAAGTGGGCTTTCAGGGGATATTATATATCCCGGTTCTCTGGAGAGAACTGAAATTAGAGAGGCGAGTCACAGGATAGTTTATGATAGGAAGGTAACTATCAAAAAGCTTGAAGAGAATATTAAGGGTTTTTACATTGTTGAAGACTTTGAACCTCAATTTGTAGAGATAAATACTCGGCCGTTCTACAACGTTCTAATAAAGGGAAATTCCAAATCAGAACTTAAAAATAAGGTCTCTGAGATTAGAGATCATGTTGAAAGGGATAGTATAGTTATTATAACTCTTGAAGGGGTTGTTAGAGGGGGGGTTCATGTAAATGAGTTCTATGACCTTCTGAAGGATTGGGGTCTCGCATATTACAATTTCAATAATAGAGTGTCCTCAGAGGCTATAGGGGTGGATCCAACGAAAACCGTTGACGAGCTTTTAGATGAGATACTATCTAATTTTGAGAAAGAAGTATTCTCACAGCTTGTTAGCGAACCAAAGTACTTTTCAGAGGAACTTGATAATTTTGTTGATTGGTTAATAGATAAGTACAAGCATCCCAAAATCTTAGAGAAAAAGGGGCCTGGTGAGGAAAAGGGCGAAGATGAAAAAGAAAAGAGTAGGTCCAAACCAAAACCACCGAAAGTTGGTACAATCGATGCGTGGCTTGGGATGAGGTGAGAAAAATGAGGATAAGATCCCTTAAAATAAAAAATTTTAGAGCTCATGAAAATTCTCGTGTGGAGTTTAATGATGGGATTAATTTGATAATCGGCCAGAATGGTTCTGGAAAGAGTTCAATTCTTGAAGCAATATTTGCCAGCCTTTATCTGGGCCATGGGAGTTTTCCAAGGGGATATAAAAAAGTAAATACAAGAATTGGAAAACCTGGGTTTGAACTCGTTTTGAAGTTTGAGCATAATGGAAAAAATTATGAAATTGTTAGGAAATCCAATGGAGAAAGTTATCTGAAAGAAAGTGGGAGAGTTTTGTGTGAGAAAGATAGTGACATAGCTAGATGGAGTGAGAGATATCTTTATCCTCTCCATGTGTTTAGAAATGCTCTATATATAAGACAGGGAGAAATAGAAAACATTCTTGTTGATGAGAATGTGAGGGAAAAGGTCCTCAGAAAGGTGTTAGGAATTGAGGATTTTGAAAATAGTGCTAACAATGCCCAAGAAGTCCTTAGAGAATTAAGAAAGAAAAAGGAATATCTGGAGAAGTTAATTCAGGCTTCAGGAGATATCCAAAATAAAATTAAAGAACAAGAGAAAAGACTTGGAGAGGTTATACATAAGATCAATGAACTCAGAAAGAAAGAAATTGAAACAGCAGAGAAACTTTCTGCAGTCTCTAAAAGATACGAAGAACTCAAGGAGATTAAGGAAATATTAACCCAAAAGGAAAAAGAAAAACTCTCAGTTGAAGGTTCAATGAAGAAGCTCGAGGCAGATATAAAAAATACTAGAGATAGAATTGCAGAACTTGAAAAAGAACTCAGGGTCTTAAGGGATAAAGAATGTCGCTTAAAGGAGATAGAATGGGTGAAAAAAGAAAAGACTGAAGGTAAAGTTAAATAGTTAAAGTATTATGTGAGTTATTGCCAAAACCTTGGAAGTTAAAGAGAGAATATTAAATTTGTTGGATGAAAAAAATGGAAAAACAGTAAAAGAAATTCTATATTCCTTCAAAGAAGACGAGCACGAACTTATATTATAT
>QMUF01000175.1 GCA_003663525.1 Thermococci archaeon
ACACTCTTCTAAACCACTTATAAACGTTGATAAACTCCCAAAAACAATATCGCCTGCTAAACTGACAGAAAATTCGAGAAATGAGAGAGTTTTGAACGAACAAAAACAAAACAAAACGATTTCATGAAAAAAGCTTAAATATGGGATTTAATTAATTAAAAAACAATGTAACAAAACAAAGACACCAGAAACTTTGTGAAATGACTCAGTTCACAGCTTCCCTGAAATATGAAAGTTCAATACATTAGGGTGGTGATGGAATATGGAGGAAGGGTTTGAGAGCTCTGCATGGAATTATTTGGAGAACCTAAAATGGGGCGAATATATGATAGTGAAGCACAACTCCAATGATCCTACACACTTGCTTTTTTACATTCTAGTTAAGCAACTAAAAGAAAACAACATACCCTTTGTTGTGATAGATGTGCTTGATAAACTTTATCTCCTTAAAATGCACTTAACAAGTGCTGGAATCAATACAACCCTATTAGACGATATCCCAGTTATTAAATTGGGAGGGGTAAGATACACTGGGAAAATAACGAACCTAATTGAAAGAATTGAAATTTCCCAAGATACCCCGGTGTGGACGCGGCACTATCGGGATGCCCTTCACAGGATTGAAAAAAAGCTTAGTAAGTACGTCAAGGTGATAGTGGGTATAGATTCACTACTGCAACTTTATGAAGATAACATCTGGGAGCTTAATACCTTAATGCTTGGAGGATTTGCAAGTATGATGGGAGACAAGAACAGCAAGGGGATTGTGTTTTTAAACTCCTCTGTGCTTAACCCAAAGACTGTTTTAAAAATTGAGGAGATATTTCCACGAGTTTTAAGATTGGAATTAAAAGAAGGAGAACTAATCCTTAGAATAGAAAAATCCGTCGATTTTGGAGAATATGGAAGGGAAATTAAAGTAAGCCCCCAGCAACTACAGGAAAAACTGAGAATGTGAATCAAAAGCTAAAATATTAAAAGGGATCAGAAGACGGCCCTATCCTTTCCTTCCCTCTTTGTCGTATCTTTTTTTCCTTTATCAAACATCCCTTCAATTTTCTTGTAATATTCTATAGTTCCCTCACTTATACTTGGCCCTACCTTTTTCATAGCTTCCTCAAAATCCTTCATTGTAACCTTAACTCTTTCCCTGATGTCACTTGCTCTCGTACCTGGTTTTATTATTCCTTCAGCTATGGCTCTTCTCATAGCATTAAGTGCGGCCTCCCTGACTACTGCTTCAATATCTGCTCCGGTATATCCCTTAGTCCTCTTTGCAAGCTCTTCTAAACTAACATTTTTAGCTAGTGGAACGTTTCTCGTATGTACCTTGAATATTTCCAATCTTGCTTTTTCATCCGGTGCGGGGACTAGGATTAACCTATCAAACCTTCCAGGCCTGAGTAATGCTGAATCTAGAATATCTGGTCTGTTTGTAGCTGCAATAACCACCACACCACTATTCTCCTCAATACCATCCATCTCGGTGAGGAGTTGGTTGATAAGTCTGTCTGTAACTCGGTTGACATCGCTGCCTCTTCTTGGAGCTATAGCATCAATCTCATCAATAAAGACTACTGTAGGAGCTGCTTGCCTTGCTTTTCTAAATATCTCCCTTATGTTCTTCTCGCTCTCTCCCACCCACTTGCTAAGTACTTCTGGACCCCTAATACCAATGAAGTTAGCCTCACTTTCAGTGGCAACGGCCTTAGCTAGTAAAGTCTTTCCAGTACCTGGTGGACCATAAAGGAGTATTCCTTTGGGTGGGTTAATACCCATAGCCATAAATGCCTCCGGATATTTAAGTGGCCATTCTACAGCTTCCCTTAACTGTTGTTTAACCTCTTCAAGACCACCAATATCTTCCCATCTAACATTTGGCACCTCAAGGAGTACCTCTCTTAGAGCAGATGGTTCAACCATCTTTAATGCCTCGTAAAAGTCTCTTCTAGTTACTTTGAGCTCTTCAAGCACTTCTTTTGGAATGCTTTCTGCTTCAAAGTCTATCTTGCCTTCTTCAATCAATCTCCTTAAAGCAGCCATCGCTGCCTCTCTTGCCAATGCTGCCAAATCAGCCCCAACAAACCCATGAGTCTTCTCTGCAAGTTCCCCAAGGAGCAGGTCAATCAACCTGTGCATCACTTCCTCGTAAAGTTTATCATCGACCTCTCTTAGGGCCCCTCTGATAATTTCTTCCTTGTCAACAAGAGCTTCTATCTTATAAAAAGCCCTTTCAGCAGCAGCTTTGAACCTATCGTCTTGTTTAAGCTCCTCAAGGACTTTTTTAACTTCCTCTTTTCTGAAATCCGGCTCAATGGGCATCCCCCTTGTGTGGATTTGAAGGATCTCTTTTCTTCCCTGTTTATCAGGAACCCCTATTTCCAACTCTCTGTCAAACCTACCCGGCCTTCTAAGGGCAGGATCCAAAGCATCAGGCCGATTGGTTGCACCTATGACTATCACTTTTCCTCTGCTTTTCAGACCATCCATCAAGGTTAACAGCTGAGCTACTACTCTTTTCTCAACTTCTCCAGTAACCTCTCCTCTCTTTGGAGCTATAGCGTCGATCTCGTCAATGAATATAATACTTGGAGCGTTCTCTTCCGCCTCCTTGAATACCTCCCTAAGCCTTTCTTCGCTTTCTCCATAGTACTTGCTCATGATTTCTGGACCATTAATTGCAATGAAGTGAGCATTAGCCTCATTAGCAACGGCCTTAGCTAGGAGAGTCTTACCAGTACCAGGAGGCCCATAAAGCAAAACACCCTTAGGTGGTTCAATGCCAAGCTTCTCAAATACTTCTGGATGCTTCAATGGAAGTTCTATCATTTCTCTAATCTTCTGGATTGCATCCTTAAGGCCACCAATGTCTTCGTAGGTGACTCCGAGAGCTGGAGTCTTAGTCACTTCCTTAACTGGTTTCTCTGAGATTGTGAACTCTGTGAATTCTGTTATCTGAACAACCCCTGAAGGGGTAGTTGCAGTGACTACAAAAGTGAGTTCTTGCCCGAGGACACCAATCCTAATGTAGTCTCCCCTAACTACTGGCCTACCCACTAACCTTGAATGAAGCCAATCAACAAAATCCTGCCCAAATCTAATGGGTTCTGTTGGTGCTAAAACTACTTTTTGAGCCTCTTTAACCTCTGCCTTTCTTATAGCTACTTCATCCCCAAGACCAACACCAGCATTCTTTCTTATCGTGCCATCCATCCGGATAATTTCTAACCCCTCATCTTCAGGGTAAGCCGGCCAAACTACCGCAGCAGTGTTTTTAGTTCCTATAACCTCAATTATATCACCAGGTTGAACGCCTATTTTTCTCATGGATTTTCTATCAATCCTGACTATCCCCCTACCGACATCCCTCTGGTAAGCGGAAGCAACTTTAAGCTTGATTTCATTTTTATCTGCCATCATATACCACCTCCATTTTTATTATCAACAGCAGATGATCATGAAGCT
>QMUF01000176.1 GCA_003663525.1 Thermococci archaeon
CATTTATTTGAGCAATTTCAGGACTTATAGTATTCCCTCTAACGGTTTTCTTTCTCCTCTCTCCTCTCTCCTGAGGCCTAAATCCGGGTCCTCTCGAGACGAGAATTCTAACTCTTCTTGGACCATGAACATCAGGCCTCATGGGAAATCCATCTTTATCAGTTCCGCCAGTTATCTTGAGTTTAACACCACCAGGAATTTCACTTCCAAAGATTTCACTCAAGTTGAATCCTAGTTCTTTGGCCTCTATCTCGTCACCTATTCTCAAACCAATCAATTTGTCTGCTTTAGCCCCAGTAATCTCAATCTGTTTTGCAACACCAGTTTTTGTGTCAGATATTACAAGTTTAAATGTGGCCATTTCCTCCCACCTCCACGTTCATTAGCGGGATTCATTGGGTAAACCCCTTGTCCACCATGGGCTAAGCAACTTTATTTAAAAAGGTTTCTTTATTTGAGTTTGTTGAATTATTAATATGAAGCTCAAAGTGCAAAAAGACTCCTCCCCCAACTCAATAAACAAAGGGCCGGGTATTTTTAGTACTAACTATGTGAAAGCCCCACCTTTTTCTATATGCCCAGCGCCTTCTATGATACTTGCATTTTTAAGCTCATAAATATCCATTTAAATTCCTCCAACAACAAAAACTTTTTTATATGCTTATGTTTATCCCTTCAACAAGAGGTGAAAAAGATGGCAAAGGAAAGAACAACTCTACCACCAACTGGTGCCGGTTTGATGAGATTTTTCGATGAAGACACAAAGGCAATAAAAATAAGCCCCAAAGGGGCAATAGCAATAGTGCTAATCTTCATCGCCATTGAGATATTGCTAAACGTCTTTGGCACCCAAATTTTTGGCTAAAGGAGAGTTTTCTTTAATCCTCTAGCATTTAACTCCTCGTTTACTATTCTTCTAATAGCGTCTTCTATGTAGCCTTTGAGGAGGGTCTCAACATCTGCCTTTATTTGATCTATATCATGCCTTAACCCTTCAAGGAGTTTGATATACTCCCTTGCCATTTCAAGTTGGCCTTCTTGTTTTATTAGCTGCTCTTTCAAGTGCTCAAAGTCCTCTTTAATTATCTGAAGCCTCTTTAACTCTCTCGTAAGCTCATCTATCTGTTTTAATAATTTCGAGTTTTCTTCTTTTATTTCTGCAATTACTCTCTCCTTATGCTCAAGTTCCTTCACTAAAGTGTTATACTCTGAAGCAATATTATGGAGTTGCTCAATTTCTCGTAGAGGTGGAACTTCTCCATTTCCAAGGATTATAACATCTGGTCCAACGTTTACTATATCTGTAGGGCGTATTTTTACCTTCTTTTCACTTGAGAACATCCCTGACTGAACTTCACCTGTCTTAGCTAGGTTCTCAATGGCTTTGATTTTGAAAATAAAATAAAACTGGTCGTGGTCCACTTCAACGTTGATATCTGTGACATAGCCAAGTATCTGACCATCGGTTAAAGATACCACAAACTTATTAACAAGTTGATTTGCCTGTTGACTCTCAGCCATGGCATTCACCTAAGAAAGATTTTTGAAGTTACCATACTTAAGCCTTTCTCGAAGTTAAAGAAGGTGAACTTCATGATAATTTTTGTCGGTCGCTCAAATGTCGGAAAAAGTACTCTAATATTTAGACTCACAGGAAAATATGTTAAAAGAGGAAAACGACCCGGGGTAACTAGAAAACCCGTTGAAATTGGCTGGAGGGGTAAAACCATAGTCGATATGCCTGGATTTGGGTTCATGAGTGGAGTTCCAAAGTATGTCCAAGAGAAAATAAAGACTGAAATAGTGCAGTTCATAGAGAATAATGCAGATAAAATAGAAACTGCCGTTCTTGTTATAGATGGCAAGAGTGCCTTAGAGATTATTGAAAGATGGGAAAAGAGGGGAGAAATCCCAATAGACGTTGAGTTTTTCCAGTTTCTCCAAGAATTGGAAATACCTACTATTGTAGCTGTTAACAAAATGGATAAAATAAAGAATCTCCACCTTACAATAAATAGACTCATAAAAAAATTTGGACTCCTGGGTACTTGGGAAGATTACAAAGATATATTTGTCCCAATTTCCGCAAAGTTTGGCACAAATATACAAGAACTGAGGAAATTAATAGAAAAAAATATCAAAAAGTCTCAAGAACAACATGAGTGATAGTTTCCCTGACTCCGTCAAGAGAAGCCACTTCTTCAAGTATCTCATCAAGCCTTGTCTTGTCAGCTTCAACAATAAGGTCAATATCTCCAGTGACTCTGTGAATGCGCTTAATCCTAAGCTTTCTAATTGATTCATAAACTTGCTTTCTCTTGGTTGGCACAATTTTGACAAAAATAAAGACATCTCCCCTCCTTTCTCCCAAAAATTCTAATGCCTTATCTGTAAGATCAATAAATCCTCTTCCAGTTCTTATGTACCCAAGCTCTTTGAGAGTTTTAAGGTGATTGCTCAAAGCTTGCCTAGTTATGCCTAACTCATTCGCAATTTCATCTTGAGTTTTCTCAACTGTATGCACTTCTATTGTTTTTCCTTCTTGGTACAGTTTTCTAAGCAAATCCATTTGTCTTGATGTAAGCTTAGATTCATCATTCATTTCCTACCACCTCTTAGTACTTGTTTTGCTATCATAAACCTGTATGTTTAAAACATTAATAAATCTTTTGGTCTTTGTAAACCAATACTTGACTCTATTTCCAAATACTGTCTAGGGTTAGATTTTTAATTGATCCCTTTTTAATCTTAACTATGAACAAAGCAAGATATACCAACAAAATTCCAGAAGATAGAAGGGAAGTTATTAAAGTCATTGAAGAACTCAGAAGGCCAGTTAAAGTAATGATACTAGGTGGAGTGGACAGCGGAAAGACCACTTTAGCAGTTTTTTTAACAAATGAACTATTAAAAAGTGGCTTTAAAGTAGGAGTAATTGACACTGATGTAGGACAAAAAGGAATACTTCCTCCAGGTCTCATAAGTCTTGGATTCCCTGAGAAAGTTTTTAATTCACTAGAAGAAATAAAAGCAGGAAAACACTATTTTGTTGGGACTATTACTCCAAACCAATTTTTTGGAGAGATGATTACGGGAGTGAAACTTCTGGTAAATGAGGCCCTTGATACAGCAGATGTTGTAATTATCGACACTACAGGCCTAATCCATGGCCCGGGTGTTGAGTTAAAACGAATGAAAATCGAAGTTATTCAACCGGAAATCATCATTGCACTTCAGAAAAACAACGAACTTGAAGATATAATTCAGCCATTTGAAAAGAAAGCAAAAGTATTCCGACTAAAGATTAGTGAAAACGCCAAGCTCCATACGAGAGAAGAAAGAAGACGAATAAGAAGGGAGAAATGGAGAAAATACTTCGAACAAGCTCAAGAATACACAATCAGCTTGCAGAATATGGTCATAAGTGGCACGTGG
>QMUF01000177.1 GCA_003663525.1 Thermococci archaeon
CAAAGGGGTTTACTCGTGTCCCTCCCCCCTCGGGAGGGAAGACGCCGATAGGCGTCCTCTCAAGACTGCTCACTGTGGCAGTCAAAACTCTAAAAGGTGGCCTCTAAAACGATAACCCCGAACCGCTCTGCGGTAGGGGTAATGGGCTGAAGACCCGGCCCGCGGGCTGAGCCGAAACCGGTAACGGGGGTAGGTGCTGGGCCCGCAAACCGAAGCGTCCGTTAGCGAGGGGTTAACTCGTTAGAACCCTCGCCGTTCACGACGGGAAGGAGGTCAGTGGATCGCAGCCAGCCACAGAGAGCTTCTCTATATCATTTCCATTTTTTAATAAAGCTCTCCAGAAGTTGTCGCCATCAGTGGCACAGAGCTGTGGGTGTAGTGCTACAAAGTCGATTTTTTCTCCCTTCTAAAGTGATTTAAGATTTCAAAAACGTTCATTTTTTGGAAAAAAAGGACATGTTCCTTGACAAACACATAAGATTTAAACCTTTCATTGGCATCACCATAATGTATGAGTTTTAATTCACTTAAAAATATTTTCAAATGTAGAGGTTTTTCAACTTATGGTTTAACATTGAGCTTCATTCCCACTTCCTCGGCGATTTGAAGAGCAACTTTGAGAACCTCTTCATCGCTTATGTTAAGGGTGGGTTGCTTGGCAATTCCAAAATCTGTAACGGTGAAACTGTGATCAATCTTTATACTTGCCTTTTCTATCACCTTGGTTGCACACTTCATTGGGCAGCCGTCTATGACAATTACCTTCTTCGCTCTATGTCCTATGTTGAGGTGCATTTCTGATCCAGCGGCAACTGCGGTAGTACAGCATAAACGGGCAGTTTGCCCAGCGTTAGTGAGTAAAACTCCAACCTCATGTCCAATTTTTCCAACGCTAGCTGCACCAGAGCAGGTGAATACTATGTCAAGTTTTTCGGCTTCTTTGTGGCAGCTTGGGAGAAACTTTGGCAATTTCTCCATATCAACTTTTTCAGTTTCACTCATTTTAGATCACCTCATTTATATTAAAGAAATTTCATTTAAAATTCTTTTCATATGTTCTTGTTGCCAACTTTTGGTTTGAGGACAAAAATGTTCCAAAAACTTTAAATTTCGTTCACATGATCCTCTTTCGATGTCCATGTTGTTGCTGAGAAACGTCACCTACTCTGCAAATGGCAGAAAAATATTAGAAAGAATCAATATGCGCTTCAAAGAGGGTATGAGTTACTCTATTCTCGGCCCCAATGGTGCTGGAAAGTCCACACTAGCTTATATTTTAATGGGGGTTATAAAGCCAAGTGAAGGTAGGGTCTTTATGGGAGATAAGGATATAACGGAGTTAAATATAACAGAGAGAGCCAAATTAGGTATTGGCTTACTATGGCAAGAACCGGCCCGCTATGATGGGATTACCGTTGAGGAGTATCTCACACTTGGAGGAAAACTAAATGTGGACAGAAAGGAAGTGAAAGAAGTTCTTGAGATTGTGGGTCTGCCATATGAACTCTATCATTCCAGGTTTGTTGACAAGAACCTCAGTGGAGGGGAAAGAAAAAGAGTTGAGCTTGCATCTATTCTTCTCTTAAAACCAAAATATGCAATTCTTGATGAACCCGATTCTGGCCTAGACATAACTGTAACTGAGTTGATAGACAGAACCTTAGATTATTTGAAAAGGATTGGAACAACAATAATTCTAATCACTCACCATGAGGAGATTGCAAAGAAGACAGAGTTTAGTTACTTTGTGTGTAGTGGAAAAGTCGTGAGAAAAGGATTCTCTGATGAAGTAGTTGAATACTACAAGAGGGTTTGTGGAAGGTGCCCGCTTTTGGAAGTGATGAGATATGGTCATCAAGATGGATCGAGTAAAGGAATATGAAGCCTTGGTAAATATCTATGAGAAGGAAGGCTTGGATACATCTCTCTTTGGTGATAGGATAGCGGCGATAATCATAAGCGGGGAGAGAATAATAGGATTAAACAACGTTGAGGGTGTTGAGATAGTTGGTGAGGAAATAGAAAATGGTGTGAGAGCGGAGATAAAAATAAAGGATAACATTGAACTTCCTTTTCCTATTCATTTGTGTACAGGATTTTTGAAAAGTGAGGGTTATCAGAGAGTTGTTTTTGACATAATTGTGGGAAAAGGCTCAAAAGTTAAATTCCTCTCTCATTGCATCTTCCCGTATGCCAAAGATTTTACCCATGATGCATATGCAAAGATTAGGATCGATGAAGGGGCATTCGTAGTCTATGAAGACGAACACGTGCACGGAGAAGGCGTAAGGATGATCAGCAAGACCGAGGTTAAAGTAGGGAGGAAAGGAAGGTACATGGGGAAATTCTCCTTAATAAAACACCGTGCTAAAGAGCTTAAACTTGAAATGAGGGTTGATCTAGATGATTATGCTGTAACAGAGCTTGTTTCCAAGGTAAAGGCTATTAAAGATGATTCTGTTGAGGTTAAGGAAGTGGCATATTTAACTGGAGCTCATTCACGGGCAAACTTAAAGACCACTGTGATAGCTTTTGATAATGCAAAGGCAAACGTTATAAATGAAGCTTATGGCCTTGGAGAGCACTCAAAAGGCCATGTAGAGTGCCATGAGATAGTCAAGGGCGAAGCTGACGTTCAGACTGTGCCGTTCCTAAGGGTGAAGAACGATAAAGCTGAGCTCACTCATGAAGCTTCAATAGGAAGAATAAATGAGGCCCAGTTGATGCAGCTCATGGCAAAGGGCTTGGGCGAGGAAGAAGCAGCGGAGCTGATAATTAAGGGGCTTCTGAGGCAATGAAGGTTCAAAGAATTAAAAAGAAAAAATCATTCGAGTATCATATGCTTTATGGTTTTCACTCCTGTGACTAGCCACATCGCCAGCAGGAGCCAGTAGAGGACGAACCCGAAGTTGTCTATGGCACCTATGCCGCAGACAGTGCCAACGTTATGAGTCGCGCTAACGTAAGCCCCGAGCGGGAAGATGAAGGCCCACCAGGCGAGGCTGTAGGGAAGGGTAAGCTTCCTGATGTAGTGGAGCGTCATTATTACTGCCATCACCAGCCACCAGACGCCGAAGCCCCAGAGGATTAAACCGAAAGCGAAAAACGGTTCTTTAACCATTATGAATTCGCTGGACTTGACAAGTGCGTAGAGCGTTGAAGTTCCAGCACCGATTGGACCGAGGTTTATCCATACTGCCGGCGCCATCCCGCAGGGCAGTGGTTCGTGCCGTATGAAGCGGAAAAACACTATTGCGAAGAGGCCCAGGTACAGGAAGAGGCCTGTGCCCCAGGCGAAGTAGTTAACCGCGTAAGCAATCTCTTTGGCGGTTCCGGAGAAGCTTGGGATTAGCCCCGCACCCCCCAAGGGAATCACAATTAACCCGACAGGGGGAATAAACCACGCGGGGGTAACCGCCTTGAGGTCTA
>QMUF01000178.1 GCA_003663525.1 Thermococci archaeon
GAGAGTGAGTCTACCGGTAACGGGATGCCAAATGAACTCTCACGAAACCCCACCCGTTAGGGCGGGGTAGTTCACTTATACTTTCAACCCAATCTTCAAGTGAGGTGGTGAAATGCCGACCATAATTGTTGAAGGCCCGCCAATTAGTGTTGAGAAGAAAAGAGAGCTCGTGAAAAGGCTTACCGAGGTAGCGTCGGAGGTTTACGAGATAGAACACATAACCGTTCTTATAAAGGAGAACCCACCCGAGAACGTGGGTATTAATGGAGAACTACTATTGGACAGAAAAAGAAAACAATGAGGCAAGAAAAATGAGAATCGCCCTTGTGAGGACAAATCCGGGAGAGAGCGGATATGCCTCGGCTTATGGCTACATTGCTCCTCCTTTGGGCCTTGTATCCTTAGCTGGGGCTGTTAGAGACATCACAGAGGTAAAGATAATCGACGCGGAAGCCAGAGGACTAACAGAGAAGGAGACTATAGGGGAAATAGATACCTTCGACCCCGACGTTGTAGGCTTCACCACCATAGCATCCACCTACGTAAACCCTTCTCTAAGGATTGTCAGGAAAATGAGGGAGAGAGGAATTAATCCCCTCGTCGTTTTTGGTGGGCACCATGCAACGTTCACTTATCCTCTTATATTAAGAGAAGGAATTGACGTTGTGGTCATAGGAGAGGGAGAGAGGATATTTAGGGAGATCGTCGAGAGGCTGAAAGAAGGAAAAGATATCAGAAGTGTTAGAGGCATAGCATACAGAGATGGGGAGAAAGTTAATGTTTCTTATCGCGAACCCATTGTTAACCTTGACAATTTGCCGATACCTGCCTACGATTTACTTGATCCAAATGTATATAAAGCGAGCATTGTTGGAGAAAACGCGAGGATTGCCTCCATAGAAACTTCCAGGGGATGCCCCTACAACTGTGAGTTCTGTAGTGCTTCAGCCATGTGGGGACATGTGTGGAGGTTTAAGAGCAATGAGCGTGTTGTTGATGAGTTGAAATTCGTGAAGAACCTTGGATACAACTGGGTCTTCTTCGTGGATGACAATTTTGTTGTTCCCTACAAATATGAAGAAAGGATTGAGCTTCTCAATTCTATAATAGAAGAAGGACTTAACGACATAAACTACATGATCCAAATAAGGGCCGATATAATAGCAAAACACCCAAAACTTGCAGAGAAGCTTGCCGAAGCTGGGGTTAAGATAGCTTTCATGGGCATTGAATCTGGCAGCGAAGAAGTTCTGAAGGCCATGAGAAAGGGGTTGAAGAAAAACGATGTTCTCAAGGCCATCCAGCTACTCAGCGAACAGGGGATAATTACGTATGGAGGAGTTATAATTGGAGCACCCTATGAGTCCAAGAAAGATAGAAAAGCAACGTATAAATTTGTTCAAATGCTTGGTGACCACGGGCTTGATGTAGTTCAAATCTCAATATACACTCCTTTGCCGGGTAGTGATTCCTTCTACAGGGCACTTAAGAGCAGATCCCTCCTAACCATCGACTGGGATCTCTATGACGTTTTACATCCAATAATGAGAGTAAAAGAAAAGCTCTGGAGGCTCTACTTTGAGAGCAGGGAAAAAACATACATGTTCTACTTCAAGAAGTGGCTCCATAATATTGAGGGAAAGGCCGAAAAGTACTCAAAACCAATCCTCAGCACTGGTAAGAGATATGTCCTCCACAAGATCCCTCATTACATGAAGAATTTTCTAAAGCTTCCAGTAGAGAGCTTTTTAGTCCAGAGAAGGATCCTAAATTCAGCGAAGAAACTCAATGATCATACTATTGAAATTCTCGAAAAAGTATACACCAGACACCTAGCATCGTACCTGAAAATGTTTCACGAAGCTATAAATCAGGGAAAACACACAAAAAGTTGAGAATAATTCACCCCTAGATTAATTCAAGCCCTTAAGTGCCTTTCTTCAACAATAACAAACACTCCCCAGAAATCCCCATAACTTTCTGAAATTTCCAAAAGTTTTATATTCTCAAAACCATAAAAAGTCCTAGCAACAACATGAAAGCATTCACAGTATTGGTCACAAGGCAATGTACGATGATGACATGCTTTGTTGAGACCTCAATATACCCGGTGAAGTGGGAGTACAAGATGTTAAAGAGCTTTCAAAGCTCAAAAATAAACTCCTAGATAAAGGCTATGATCTGTATGTTGAAACACTAGTCGTTGAGGGGAGATGAGAGTGGGTGTAGATGAGGCTAAGCGAATAATGATGGAGCATTTTGCGGATACTGCAAGAAGATTTGGATTGAGTGAGCTGTATGGGTATATTTATGGCGTGCTCTTTTTTGAGGATGAACCTTTAAGCTTGGGGAAAATTGCTGAGAGGACAGGATACTCTCTTTCTCATGTGAGCACGGCTCTCAAGCTTCTGGAAAATATCGGCCTAGTAAAAAGGATCAAAAAACCAGGGGATAAGAGAGCATACTACACAGCAATAAAAAACATTCGAGAATGGAGAAAAGAAGCGTACTACAAGAAAATAGAAGAAGATGTAAGACAAACACGAAAGAGTCTTTTGAAAGCACTTGAGGCCATAGGAGATGATGAAAGTGAAGAAGCAGTGAAAATAAAAGAAAGAATAGAGTTTTCTCTTCAAAGAAATGCTATTACTGAGAGGATTATAAACATCTTTCTAAAAAACGAGGAGGAAAAAGTTTTGAGGGTTCTCCTCGAGTGTCTTGAAGAAAAATTGAATACCACATAGTACAAAGACTTAAAAATAGACTAAAGTTAATTACAGCGGTGGTTAAATGAACGAAATAGCTGAAGCTCTCTGGTACATTCTACCGGCATATTTTGCCAATGCATCCCCCGTAGTTTTCAAGGGAAAGACCCCTATGGATTTTGGTAAAAAATTTGTTGATGGTAGGAGAGTATTTGGCAACGGAAAAACTTGGAGAGGTTTTTTTGGGGGTCTATTTACCGGGATCTTAATATCAATTATCCAATATAACCTCACACCACTCTTTTATGGTTCACTCTCTTCTGCTCTAAAGTTAGGATTCGCGCTTTCTTTTGGTGCTCTTTTAGGAGATCTTATAGGAAGCTTTGTTAAAAGACGAGTGGGAATGGAGAGTGGGTACCCTGCAGTAGGTCTTGACCAATGGGGTTTTCTTATTGCTGCCCTCGTCTTAGCATTTCCTATAAAAGCTCTTTCAACTAAACAAGTTTTATTTTTACTTGTAGTTACCCCTTTCATTCATTGGTGGGCAAATATTTTTGCATATAAAATGAAATGGAAGAGCGTCCCATGGTGACCTCCTCCTCTCGCTATTGCAAGGGGCTTCCACCGGAAGGCATTAGGGGAGGTTGGAGAGTGTGCAGGACGAACCTGCCCTCCCCTTCAGGCTGAGTCACTACAACCCCTGCCGTGAGCATATA
>QMUF01000179.1 GCA_003663525.1 Thermococci archaeon
ATAATGACCCTTTTAGATTTCAAGACAGGGGCAGCTTTGGCCATAATTCAGATTTCTTTGAGTTTTGTTTTCATGTACCTCTACTTAAAAAGTCTTGATCTCTATGTAAAAGCAGAGGAGCAGAGAATATTCAAAAAGCCCCTGCCATTGACCTTAAGAGAACTTTTGAGTGTAAATGGAGTTTTTATAGCAGCTTATTCCGCCATGGTGTTTATCTTCATCTTGTCCCCGTTGATGGCGGTTGTTTACCATTCGTTCACCTATGGAGGCGGATTTACCCTTGAGTGGTACAGAAGAGTTTTTTCTCCAGAGTACAATCCAATCTTTGGTGCAAACAGCATAACGGCAATTAGGAATTCTCTTTTCTTTGGATTTTCTACGGTGCTTATTTCGACTCTTTTAGCTTTGAGCATAGCTTACATAATGTATAGGTGGGAATTTAAGGGTAAAAATCTCTTTGATGCACTTGTAATGCTACCCCTAGCCTCTTCCGCAATAACTTTGGGTCTTGGATATATAAAAGCTTTCCATAAGCCTCCTTTAAACCTTTTAGGTACGTGGTATCTGATAGTCTTTGCGCACACGATCATTGCTTATCCCTTTGTTCTAAGGGCGATTTCCACAGTGTTAAAGAAAATAAAACCCGGTTTAAAAGAGGCTGCCATGAGCTTAGGAGCTAACGAGCTTAAAGCATTTCTGAAAGTTGAGCTCCCTCTGGCTTTTGGAGGAATAGTGGTGGGAGCGATATTTGCCTTTGCAATGAGCATAGCCGAGCTTGGGGCTACTTATATGATATATAAGCCTGAGTACACAACAATAACCATTGCAATTTATCGCTTTCTGGGGTCACGACAGTTTGGCCCTGCATCAGCAATGTCCGTTATTTTAATGATGGTTAGTACAATAGCCTTTATTTTGATTGAAAGAACGGGTGAGGAGATATGGTGAGGCTGAGACTTGAGGACATAGAGTTTAAGCAAGAGGGTTTTGAACTCAATATTCCCTTTCTAGAGGCAAGACCCGGAGAGTTTTTAACATTACTTGGGCCAAGTGGTTGTGGAAAAACAACAACCCTTAGGATAATAGCCGGCTTTGAAAAAGCAGATAGGGGTAGGATATACTTCGACGATATTGTTATGAATGAAGTTCCCCCTTATGAAAGAAACATAGGCATTGTTTTTCAGGACTATGCCCTCTTTCCACATATGACGGTTTGTGACAACATCTCCTTTGGCTTAAAGCTTAGGAAGCTTTCCAAGGAAGAAATAAAGAAACGTATCTCTTGGGCACTAAAATTAGTAGGATTGGAGGGCTTTGAAAACCGCTACCCAGAACAGCTCAGTGGTGGTCAGCAGCAGAGAGTGGCTTTGGCAAGGGCTCTGGTAATAGAACCCCGACTTCTGCTTTTGGACGAGCCGCTTTCAAACCTTGATGCAAAAATAAGAGAGAGGCTCAGAGGGGAAATAAAAAGAATTCAACGAGAACTTGGAATAACCACAATCTACGTGACCCACGATCAGGAAGAGGCAATGGCGATAAGTGACATGATAGCCGTTATGAGTATTGGGAAGATAGAGCAAGTGGGAAGTCCTTTGGATCTTTATTACAGCCCAAAAAATGAGTTTGTGGCTCAGTTTTTAGGCCTTTCTAACATTTTAGAGGCTAATGCAGAGAATGGCAAAGCATGTATTGGAAACCTTTGCTTTGAAGTTAAAAAAGAAGGGAGAGTCAAAATATTCTTCAGACCGGAAAGTGTTTATATTAAAAAGGGCGATGACGGAGAAGTGGTGGATTATGAACTGCTGCCTGGTAGAGTAAGGCTCAAGATTGATGTAGATGGAGAGATCATAATCGCAGAGCGATTTTTGGATGAGATTCCATTTTTAATTGAAAAATTGCCAAAAAAAGTTGGGATAAAAGTAAAGAGTTTTTCAATACTTGAATCATTCCCTTGAGGCTATTATTTCCTCTGGGCTCTTTCCTTCTACCATAAGTGCGGTCCACTCTTTGATCCAACGTTCAAAGTTTTCTTTGATGTAAGTTGGCTCGAGAGTTACTGGCTTTATCTCGTTTGGTTGTACTGCGTATTCAAAGACTTCTGGAAGTTTGACATTTGGATTCACTGGGTACATCCACTGATTTGTAGGGATAGCACTTTGGAAGTCTTCAGTAAGCATGAATTCTATGAACTTCTTTGCCAGTTCTTTGTTCTTTGCTCCCATCAAGATTCCTGCTCCTTCTATCTGCATGTAGTTGCCCTCTTCAAAGGCTACAGCCTTGACATAGGTTATGTTATCATAATACACTGTTGCAGCGGGGGATGTAGCGTAGCTGAGCACTAGGGGGAACTCTCCATTCATAAAAGCTGTCCAAGCCTCGGTCCATCCCTTAACTATGTGCACATCATTTTCCTTAAGCTTCTCCCAGTAGTAAAGATATCCGTCGTCTCCATATACCGCTATCGTCCACAATAAAAATGCGGCTCCTGGAGATGAAGTTCTTGGATCTTCAATGACTAACTTTCCTCTCCACTCTGGTTTTGTAAGGTCTTCAAGGCCTTTTGGTGGATTTTGCACCATATCCTTTCTGTAATTTATCGCGATATACCCGTAATCGTAGGGAGTCAAGTGAAACGTTGGATCAAATATGAAGCTTTCTGGAACGAGGTTTATATTCTCTGGCTTGTAAGGCTCTAGCACTTCAGCTTCGATTGCCTTTGCTAAAAGACTGTTGTCTATCCCTATAACTAGATCGGCCCTTGGATTGTCCTTTTCCAGAATCAATCTGTTTAAAACTTCTCCTGCATCTCCGATAAGTTGTAGTTCGACTTTAACTCCATATTTCTCCTCGAACTTTGGAATTACTTCGCTTGCAAGATATTCAAAGCTGTCGTAAGAGTAGATAACAAGCTTTTGCTCTTCTTTCGCTGTGCTTTCTGTTGTTGTTTGGTTCTGTGTAATGCACCCAAGGGTTGTTGCTATTACGAGAAGCCCCAAAATAATCGCAAGCTTCCTCATATCCACCACCTAAAACCCGTTTCTATTCTTTCAAAACTGTGTTCTAAGGAAGGTTTAAAAACCTTCCCTCATCGCAAACTTTATAAATCCAAATCCACTCATGTTAAAACAGCTACATGCGGTGGTAGTCTAGCCTGGTCTAGGACACCGGCCTTCCAAGCCGGTAACCCGGGTTCGAATCCCGGCCACCGCACCAACTTAATTTTGGAGTCTCTTTGTTCTTCAAACTCTTAAATATAAGAAGTTCAATTGTTCATTGGTGGAGTTGATGTACAATATCACAAAAGAAAAACTTGCTGAACTTTAGGGGAAGCTGAAAAAGCCCATGCTGAATATGAAAAGTTCCTTGGAAAAAGAGATGAAAACTGGCAAGAGTGGTATGCAAAATATATAATAAAAA
>QMUF01000180.1 GCA_003663525.1 Thermococci archaeon
ATGGTAGGGAAGTTGGACTGGAGGTGCCATTGAACTTTGCCCTTTGGAGCCTGGTGAAAGCCAAGGAGAACCCACAAACTAAATAAAGACTTGATTGCTATTATATTCCGGGGGGAGAAAATGCCAATATTTGGTGGGAAGGAGAATAATGTCTTTAAAGCTATAGATGAACACCTCGACGCTGTTGGACTTACAATAAAGAAACTCTGTGAGCTGATGGAGACTTATTTGGCGGGTGACATCGAAAAGGCAGAAGTTTTAATGAAAGAAGTTGAAGATCAAGAAAGGGTTGCTGACGAGCTTAGAAGAGAGATTGAAGCAATGCTCTATCAGGGGGCTTTTCTACCTGTGAATAGAGGGGACTATGCTAGATTGTCTGAACTTATAGATAGTGTAGCAGATGCAGCAGAGAGTGCTGCCCATGCATTAATTCTAGCTAAGCCTAAAATACCCTCAGACCTAAAGAAAGAGATTCTAGATCTATTGAATGCCTCGTTGGAGACATATAAATTGGTGGAAACGTCAGTGAAAATGCTCAATACTAATGTTGATGGAGCTATTGAGTATGCAAAAAAAACTGAACTTGCAGAAGAAGATGCGGATAAAATTGAGTATGCCCTTTTGAGAAAAGTTTTTGAAAGCGAAAGAATAACAACTTTTGCAAAGCTTATATGGAACCAAGTGGTGACTAAAATCGGAGACATAGCTGATAGGGCTGAAGATGCCTCCGATCAGGTATTGTTGATTGCATTAAAAAGGAGGGGTTGAAAATGAAAGTATTGGTAGCTGCACCTTTACACGAAAAAGCAATCGAGGTTTTAAAGAATGCTGGATTAGAAGTTGTTTATGAAGAATACCCTGACCAAGATAGACTTAAAGGGCTTGTTAAAGATGTTAGCGGAATAATAGTTAGGAGTAAGCCAAAAGTCACAAAAGAAATTATTGATGCTGCTCCAACTCTTAAAGTGATAGCAAGGGCAGGTGTGGGTCTAGATAATGTAGATGTTGAGTATGCAAAGAGTAAAGGAATCGAGGTAGTCAATGCTCCAACGGCCTCAAGCAGAAGTGTTGCTGAATTAGCCGTGGCGTTAATGTTTAACATTGCAAGAAAAGTGGCTTTTGCTGATAGAAAGATAAGAGAAGGGACATGGCCCAAGAAGCAATGCATAGGGTTTGAACTTGAAGGCAAGACTCTTGGAGTAATAGGGTTTGGGAGAATAGGTTACAATGTTGCAAAGATCGCAAAAACTATTGGGATGGATATTATTCTCTACGATGTTTACAAAAACGAAGAAAGAGCTAGAGAATTAGGAGCAGAATTCGTGGAGCTTGAAGAACTTCTGAAAAACAGTGACGTTATCACAATTCACGTGCCACTATTAGAAAGCACTTATCATCTTATTGATGAGGAGAAATTAAAGCTTATGAAGCCTAGTGCAGTTCTCATTAACACTTCAAGAGGGCCAATTGTGGACAACAACGCTTTGGTTAAGGCCCTTCAAGAAGGATGGATTGCTGGAGCAGCGTTAGATGTTTTTGAAGAAGAACCTCTTCCTAAAGACCACCCATTGACAAAATTCGATAACGTTGTTTTGACCCCACACATCGGAGCATCAACAGTTGAGGCTCAGGAAAGGGCTGGCATAGAGGTTGCAGAGAAGGTTATCAAGGTTCTTGTGGGTTAGCTGCTCTTTTCTTTTTTGTTTTTAGTTATAACTTATAAGTTAAAAGTAAAAAGTTAGAGCATCTTAATATCTTCTATTGGTCTTACTTTTAACACATCCCTGTTTACGAGGTTCTCAGAAACATTTCCCATTAGGATTTCAAGTAAATTCTTAACTGCCTGGAATCCCATATCTTTCATAGCTTCTTCTGCTAGCCCAGCATGATGGGGAGTTAATACTGTTTGCCACCCCATCTCGAAAAGTTCACTTTCTTGAATGGGCTCTTTTTCAAAAACATCTGTAGCGAATCCTTTAAGATTCCCCTCTTTTAAAGCCTTTATGAGGGCTTTCTCATCTACGAGACTACCTCTACCGACATTCACCAGATATTTCCCCTCTAAAAGTTCAAGGGTTTCCTCATTAATTATGTGATAAGTTTCAGGAGTGGATGGGAGTGCCAATATTACTATATCACTTTCTTTTAATACATCATTAAGCGGAAGCCATTTGGCATTTACTTCTTTCTCAATGTCTTTTTTTCTAGTTCTGCTCCAGTAATAGATTTCTGTGTTCATTGCTTTCATTCTTCTTGCTATCCCCTTTCCAATGGATCCCATTCCTAAGATTCCAACTTTTTTACCATGTAAGGTTTCTATTTCTTTGTACCATCCCCATACGGTTTTGTGGGAATCCCAGAGGCCCTTTCTGATAAATCTATCTGAATAAGCTATTTTTCTTAGAAGTGCTATTGTTAATCCAACAGCAAACTCCGCAACTGCTTCGCTTAAAATCCCGCTAACTTTGGTAACGTATATGCCCTTTTTAGTAGCTGTATTAATATCTATGTGATCGTAACCTGCTGACTGGGTGCTTATCACTTTAAGTTTTCTACCATGTTCTATGATTTCTTTGTCCACAAGATTTAATGGGGAGACTATTAACCCATCATATGTTCCTATTACTTGCAACACTTCCTCCTTGCTCGGATAGACCATAACATCAACGTCACAATATTCTTTTAGGAGTTTTATGGCATTACTTTTCATATTAAACAATACTAACACTTTTGGCTCCATAAACTTCACCTTTAAAACCCTCATCGAAACATGTTAATAAATCTTTCCAATTTTATTTGCGAAAGATTAAAAAATATTGGGGGTTTTTAATGGATAGGTGGTGATTTTATGGAAAATGTTAACAAAGTAACAGAGGTAAAACGAGAAAGATGGATGAATGAGTTTAGTGAATGGTACAATGAAATGATAGAACTTGCAGAGATTCAAGATAAGAGATATCCAGTGAAGGGAATGAATGTATGGCTACCCTATGGCCTTAAGATTATGAGGAACATAGAAAACTTAATCCATGCAGAAATGGTGAGAACTGGGCACAATGAAGTCTTATTCCCAGCACTAATCCCTGAAACTGAATTTGAAAGAGAAGCTGAGCATATAGCGGGTTTTCACGGAGAAGTTTTATGGGTCACTCATGCTGGTGAAAGGCCTCTTGATGTAAAACTAATTCTAAGACCCACAAGCGAAACCGCCATGTACCCCATGTTTAATTTATGGATTAGGTCCCATGCTGATCTGCCATTTAAAATATATCAGATAGTTAATGTGTATCGTTATGAAACAAAACACACCAGGCCTTTAATCAGAGTTAGGGAAATAAGTAGATTCTTCGAATCTCACACTGCACATGATAGCTTTGAGGATGCTGAGAG
>QMUF01000181.1 GCA_003663525.1 Thermococci archaeon
AAGAAAGTCCTTGAAGCAAAGAATATCCTTGATGTGAGCTGGAACGAAGACGATAGGAGGATTTTGATAACCGGCTTCAAGAGGAGAGATGACGAGGACTTTTTCTTTGAGGAGGATGTTCCTGTATGGTTCGATGCAAAAGGTTTCTTTGATGGTGAAAAAACAACTTTCTGGATAGTAGACACAGAAAGTGAGGAAGTTCTTGACGAACTCACAACAGAGAGGTTTTCATCTGCAATATGGCATGGAGATAGCGTTATCTACAACGTCCCACACAGAAAGGACGAAAAACTTCAGTTCTTCAAATTCTATGACATCTACAGTTACAAAGACGGTGAGAGTGAGAAGCTGTTTGAAGAGGTTTCTTACGTCGCCACTCATTCCAATGGAAAGGTAGTTCTTCTCTACGGAAAACCAAAGAAAGAAAAGTTGAGTGAGCACAATTTTCTCTATCTATGGGATGGGAAGGAAATCAAACCCTTGACAGAACACCTTATCTACAACAACGACCAAGGAAAGCTTGACAAGAATGGAAACGTTTACTTCACTATGGCAAAAGAAGGCAAGGTAAACCTCTACAAGCTGAATGGTAATGAGCTAATCTCAATAGTTGAGGACAACTCGTGGGTTATGGGGTTTGACGTGAGCGGAGACGGAAAAGTCGCTCTTCTCAAGGAGACCGACACAAGGTTGAGAGAACTCTACCTCTGGGATGAAGAGCTAAAGCAGATAACCGACTACAACGATCTAATTTTCGCAAAACTTAAAACAAGGCCAATAAAGCACTTCCGCTTCAAGAGTATTGATCTGGAGCTCGATGGCTGGTACATAAAGCCTGACATTAAAGAGGGAGAAAAGGCCCCGGTAATAGTATTTGTCCACGGCGGGCCTAAGGGGATGTACGGCTACTATTTCAAGTACGAGATGCAACTAATGGCTGACAAAGGCTATTACGTGGTTTTCGTCAATCCAAGAGGAAGCAACGGATACGACGAAGAGTTTGCTTTGGGAGTTCTTGAGAGAACAGGCTTGGAGGACTTCCAGGACATCCTTAATGGAGTAGAGAAATTCTTTGAACTTGAACCTCAGACAGATAGGGAAAGAGTTGGGATAACTGGCATAAGCTATGGTGGATTCATGACAAACTGGGCGGTAACGCAAAGCGACCTATTCAAAGCAGGAATAAGTGAAAATGGCATAAGTTACTGGCTTACAAGCTATGCGTTTTCGGATATAGGGTTATGGTTTGACAAGGAAGTGATAGGCGACGATCCACTTGAAAACGAGAACTACAAGAAACTGAGCCCGCTCTTTTATGCAAAGAATGTTAAGGCTCCCTTGCTACTCATCCACAGTCTTGAGGACTACCGCTGTCCACTTGATCAGAGTGTCATGTTCTACCATGTACTCAAGGATTTGGGTAAAGAGGCTTATATTGCTATTTTCAAAAAGGGAGCACACGGGCACAGTCTGAGAGGCTCTCCAAGGCATAGGGCAAAGAGATACAGACTCTTCATGGAGTTCTTTGAGAGGAAGCTCAAGAAGTACGAGGAAGGCTTTGATGTGGAGAAGATTCTAAAAAGTGAAAATGCGAAATAATCTTTCTCTTAATTTTCAAGCCACTTTACTATTTTTGTTGCTCACTAAATTCAATGGTTACGTTCTTGGATGTCGTTGCAAGCACTAAAAGTTTTCTTCCATCCTCGAGAACTTTAAAACTACTTCCCACACCCAGTCTCAACGTTAAGCTGCTGGAATCTTCTTCCGGCACTAACTCAACGAAAACGCTCCCCGTTCCTCCGCCACAAGGATGCTGTATGGGGATACCATGTCCAGCAGGCCCTACGAATATGCGATACCTCACTGAAGAGGTAGGATCCTCTGTAACGAGAATGTCCATCCAATCGGAAATATTCGTGAGATTCCTATCCCTATAATTTGTTTCTGCACTTATCAGTCTCCAGCCATGGGGTATGCCAACAAGTGCTCCTCCAAAATCTAACTCCGTGATATTAACCCATCCAATCAAGATGATCCGCTTGAGCTCTCCATTAGTTTGAGCAAAAAGAGTTCCCACAAATATTGAACCAGTGTTATTATCTTTAAGGTAAAATTTGACTGTCTCCACCGTCTGCCAGAAGAGATATCTCTCATCGTGAGTAGCATAATAAAAACCTGCTAAAATAAGCACTGCAGAAATACCCAAAGCAAAAGGGACTGCCTTTTGTATGTTCACCACCTTGCATAGGTACTCCTCAAAGTTTAAGAATTTTACTGTTCTTTTTGGTGATGAATACGAAGGCATCTGAGTTTAAACTTTTATTATCTTAGCCTTTCCATTCTTTTTGAGCCAGTCCAAAAGTATTTGTGCTATTTCAAACTTTTTCTTCTTGCTTTCCCATATTGGGGTGTGTTCCTTCAGATATGGCTTGCTCCACTTTCCGACGATTTCTCCAAAATCAAACCCAATTAAAAATATTTCCTTTGCTCCAAGTCCCTCTGCTAGAAAAACGGCCCTATCTCCATCCGTAAAGCCACCAAAATTGTAGATTATGTCTAAAGGCTGTGTTTGACATGTCCCTAAAACGTTCTTGAGTTTAGGAACATAATGCTTAAGCTTATCCATGTTGTCTCCGTGGGCATGAACAACAACGTAAGCTCCAAGCCCATTTGCTCTTTTTATGTCTTCAAAATTTCCATCCAGATCCGTGACAATGATGTGGGGCACAATACCGTTTTCAAGAAGGGCTGAAGTTGCACCATCAGAAGATATTAATGTCCCACCAAACTCCCTTCTCTCAAGCTTTTTCTCCAAGCTTGGGCCAGCTCCAAATACATAAACTCTCTCTCCAATTCTCTCTTTAATATTCTCAGTCAAAATGTAGTTTTCATTCTCTAACAAAAGTTCTCTCAATAAAAGTGCAGCTTCTCTGTCTTTCTCCATATCGTATCCCATTTTACTGAGAATTTGGAGGTAAAATGATTTCCAATGATCCCACTTCATGTAAGTGCTTACATCATTTTAACTTATAGAGATTTTGTTGCAAAGAAAAAATTAAAGCTTGATAAAATAACAGATTTGGATCAATTTTTGCATGTATTTGTTTGAATGTTAGATAGCCTCTCTTTTACATTTTCTTTTGAAAGCCTCGTCCTTCAGGGCGGGGATGTAAGAATCCTAAAATCGGCACTTGAGTAGAAACCTTTTTAAATTCTTGTAACGTAATAAGGCCCGGAGAGGCCACCGTCAGATATCCCCTCCAAGGGGTTTATCGTGTCCCTCCATCATTGGAGGGAAGACGCTGTAAAGCGTCCTCTCAAGACTGCTCACTGTGGCAGTCAAAACTCCAAAAGGTGGCCT
>QMUF01000182.1 GCA_003663525.1 Thermococci archaeon
AGTCATATACCTTCCCATTTTTTGTTTCCTCCGTGCGAGCATTTCTAAGTAGTGGTACTCGTCTGCTTTCTCTTTATCTCCACTTTTTTCCCATGTGATTCTTGCTAATCTGTAGAAAAACTCTTCCATTGTAGGATTATTAAAGTCACACTCTTCAAGGATCACAAATCCTTTTACACTTAATTCTGCTGGGAGATTTGGAAGCACAGTTAAGTTCCATGTCGTATCTCCGTAAAAGGTACTCCCCCTGAACACTAGGTTGTTGTGGATGAGTGTGTGTATGAACTCGGGGAGCTTTAGCCTTCCGCTTCTAATCTCAACATGACCTAGAACTTCAAGATTCTCAAATTGAAGGGTTCCACTAAAGTTTCTAATAAAAATTCTTACTTGTCTCTTGAATCTTGGATTTGGATCAAACTCTATATTTTTTATGAGAAGTATTTTTGCTTTTACGTGTTTTTTCGATATCCTGGAGGGATTTACTCCATATTCATCTAAAATCTCTTTAAGCAGAGGATAACGGGAGTTTATCCCTATTCTTCTAACTCTTTTAAGATCAGAGAGTTCTATTCTTCCATGAATGCTTTCTTTTTCTCCATACTCCTCTTCGCCTTTTATTCTCCTCTCGGACTGTTGCACAGAATTCATCATCAGATACCTAACTGCACTGTTTTTTATGGAGATTGAATTTTCGAATTCAATGTCGAGGGCATTAAATCCATAAAGGGTTGAATTTTTTATCCATATTGTTCCTATGGATGAGCTTACTAATATAACTCTCCCAATTTCAGAATTGAAGAGAGATAAACCCTTTAAATCAGAATTCTCGACAATAAGGGTTCTTATCTTTGAGTTCTTCAATACAAGAGGATTTTTAATTGTCATATTTGAAATCTTGGCTTCATACAATTGAATACCTTCAAAATACCGGATCCCTCTTTCTAGTTTTCTTTCAAATGCTCTCTTTTTAATCTCTTTTAATCTTTCTCCATAAAGTAATTCTCCTTCATCAAGGGGGACATGGAGTGAGCAATACTTTGAGCCAGCTAGAGCTTTTGTTTTACACTTCTCACCATTTTCAAAAGTGTATTCACACATTCATATCACCAATATTATTCTTTAACAATCACGATATCGTCTAAACTGTTTAATTTTGCTTTTTTTGCGGACTTCTCGATTTTTGTTGGAATATCTCGAATGGGCCTTAATATTATCGACTCGACTTGTGAAAATCCAAGTTTTTTCCTGGCATAAGCTCGATGGTGCCCGTCTAAAATGTAATATTTCCCCTTGTGCTCTAAAACAATTACTGGGGCATCATATCCATGCACTATCTCTTGAAGTACCACTAGTAGTTTTTTCTCGCTCAATTGCCACTGGGTGGGGATTAGAACATCAGTAGGTAAGTATTTATGTTCTGATTCAAAAGGTATTCCATAAATAATCTCATTTTCTCTCTTTATTCGCTCAGCCCTCTTAAATGCTTCTTCTCTTGTTATGAGTCTAATCACCTTTAACTCCCCTAACAACTATAAAGGCCCCAAGGTTCTTTAGCTTATCGCTAAACTTTTCATCAAGCCTTTCGCTAATATTAACAAAGGGGAAAAAAGAAGGGAGATAAATAATGCCTCTGCTTTCAGTTTCTTTAAAACCTGCATTTTTCATGAGGTTTTCAAGCTCTTTTGGAGTATAGAATCTTGCATATCTGTAAGCAGTTTCAACAAAAAGGCTTTTCATACGTTTAAAGATAAACCACATGCTTTTACCATTCATGGTGCCTATTACAGCTTCTCCTCCGGGTTTCAAAACTCTATAAACCTCACTCAACACTTTTTCTGGTTCGTGTATGAACTCAAGCATTGTTACGCTTAATACCAGATCGAAGGTGTTATCTTCAAATGGGAGCGAATATGCATTTGCTTTGATGAATTTAACATTAGGGAGCTTCTTTTGTGCGATCTTTAACATTCTTCTGCTTATGTCCACCCCAACAACCTGGAATCCCCTTTTATAGAGTTCCAATGTATAGTTTCCTGTTCCACATCCGAGATCAAGAGCATTTCCATGTTTAGTTTTTATCATGGAAAACACTAATTTTTTCTCTGTTTTGTCTACGTATCCCCCTACTTTAGTTTTATACCACTCATCATATCGATGGGCTATTTTATCAAAGTACTCTGCCATGAGACACTTCTCCTATTAGGTTTGTCGAGCTGACCTCCTCCCCGCCGTGAATGGCGAGGCTTTCACGAGGTAATATTTATCAAATTTTGTATTTTATTCGAACTCTTCCCTTTTCTTTTCCCGATTCCATATGTAATCTAAAAGAGGTCTGATTCGTTCCCACACTTCTTCGATTCCTCCGTGACCATTTATCTGCACATACACCCCCTGACCTTTGTAGAACTTGATAATTGGTTCCATGTTGTTGATATAAATATCGTATCTCCTTGATACTATCTCTGGTGTGTCATCTTCCCTTTGAACAACCTCCCCACCACAAATATCACATTTCCCATGAACTTTGGGAGGATTATATTTTATATGATAGACTGCTCCGCACTGTCTACAGATTCTTCTTCCGGAAATTCGTGTTATACTCTCTTCTTTTGAGATGAAGATATCAATTGCAAGTTTTATTCTGATTCCATGATCGTAAAGGAAGTTTTCCAAAGCTAAAACCTGTTCAGCCGTTCTTGGATATCCATCGATAATAAAGTTCTCTCTTTTCCTCCTTAGTCTTGAGAGTACTAGAGTGTTTATGACAGTGTCAGGTAAAAGGTCACCCTTTTCTATGTATTTTTTCATTTCCCTTCCAAGAGCGTTTCCTTTGTTTATCTCTGCTCTTATTATATCCCCCGAGGCTATGTATTCTAGGTTATATTTTTCAATGATTCTCCGTGAATGGGTGGATTTTCCAGAACCAGGAGGGCCAAAAATCAAGATGTTCATTCGATCACCAATGTGGATATATATTTAAAGTGCATTAAAGCATTGTGGTGGTGCCTGATGTCCAGGCTCTCGACTGGTTTTGTTAGGGCAAATGGATACGCCAACAAGGTTAGAAAGGTCCTATTTGCTTTAACACGAGGTAAAGTTGTACCAGAAAATGTTGTGAGGGCCTCTGCTCAGCTAAACCAGTACTTGTTTGATAAACTCCAAGAACTGAGTGTGAAAAAGGAAGATGTTGTGAGGATTTCAATAGGCTTCAGTAGTGAACTACTCCTCCCTCACGGAAGGAGCTTCTCCGACCGTGCCTTCACAGCATCGGGTAACTCCAGCACGGAACCCCTTTACGGAGACCTCTGTCCCAGAGG
>QMUF01000183.1 GCA_003663525.1 Thermococci archaeon
ACGAACTCCCGAGGCTGAGAGCAATTATCAAAAAAACGCAAAGGAACACGACCCTTATCTCTATAAGGTAATTCAGATCCTTCGAAGCGATGCTTGAGAACACAAATAGGGTAAGAAGGACGTGGGAGGCAAATTTATTTAGATGAACAAACGGCTTCTCTGATTTAAGCGCTCTTCGCAGTATAAAGCCAAATGCAATTAAAGCCAATATTTCGTATATGTTCATGATCTCGATTTGAGAAAAAGATTTAAAGAAGTTTTTGTTTTCACTCAAGCCCCATCGGATCTTCCCTGAAGTAGTTGAGCTTCACAACAAACAGCCTGAAGGGCTCCTCGCTATCGTTAACAACCCAGTGAACAATTTTTGGTGTGTAGTTTTGTTGTAACTCCATAATCCATTACTTTAATGCTGTTTCCAATTGTTCAGGAGTGTAGATATCTCCGAAACGATTATAAAATTTGGTTAGTGCTGTTCTATAGCTTGCTTTAGTGCTTTTTAGATGCAAAATTCTGTTCTAACTATATTTCAACGTCATGCATTATATACTACTTCAAATTATTTTATGTTTTTCAAGTCCATAAAGATTACATTTTAAATAGATCAAATGTTTACTTTATCTTTTTCTAAACAAAACTTTTAAGCTCTTTCATGTCAACAAACAATATAACTTTTGGAGGTTTAGACATGGCAAAGATCATCTTTGTAACCGGTGGTGTAGTGAGTGGCCTTGGAAAGGGAATAACAAGCGCATCACTTGGTATGCTCATGAAATCGAGAGGCTTGAAAACTACAAACATAAAAATCGACCCCTACCTCAACTACGATGCAGGGACAATGAGCCCTTATCAGCACGGTGAGGTTTTTGTACTCGACGATGGGGGAGAAGTTGATCTTGATTTGGGGAATTATGAACGCTTTTTAAACACAAGTTTAACCTTTGATCACAACATAACTACCGGGAAAGTCTATTCTACTGTTATAGAAAAAGAGAGAAGGGGAGATTATTTAGGAGCCACAGTACAGGTCATTCCTCATATAACTAACGAAATAAAAGAACGTATAAGAAAAATTGCAGATGGATATGATATAGTTGTTGTTGAAATTGGAGGTACTGTTGGTGACATAGAAAGCATGCCCTTCCTTGAAGCGGCCAGACAAATGCAACTTGAGGAAGGCAGGGATAATGTAGCATTTGTCCATGTAACTTATGTCCCAAAGCTTAAAGTTGTAGGAGAGCAAAAGACAAAACCAACTCAACACAGTGTCAAAGAGCTCCGATCATTGGGGATCCAGCCTGATGCAATAATAGCAAGGAGCGAGGACCCACTCGAAGAGAATGCAAAGAAAAAGATAAGCCTCTTCACAAACGTGCCTACTGAAGCCGTGATTTCTGCTTATGATGTTGAGGATACCTATGAAGTGCCCCTATTGCTTGAAAAAGAAGGATTAGGTAAATACCTTACAAAAAGGCTTGGAATCAATGATAAGAAACCCGACCTGAAAGCTTGGAAAGAGATGGTCAGAAAGTACAAGGAAATAAGAGATGAGGTGGAAATAGCAATCGTCGGTAAATACGTTAAACTCGCTGACTCATATCTAAGCATTAAAGAGGCCCTAAAGCACTCAAGTGTAGCTAATGAAGTGAAAGTCAAGATAAGGTGGATTGAAGCCGAAGATTTGGAGAAAGAAGGAGTTAAACTCCTTGAGAATGTTGATGGTATTATAGTGCCTGGAGGATTTGGGGCTAGAGGTAGTGAAGGGAAGATAATGGCCGTAAAATACGCAAGAGAAAACAACATCCCCTTCTTAGGAATTTGCTTTGGATTCCAGTTAACAGTTGTAGAATTCGCAAGGCATGTGCTAGACTTTAAAGAAGCGAATTCCACAGAGATAGATCCCCATACCCCTTATCCGATCATTGACCTTATGCAAGAGCAACGTGACCTTGACAAGCTTGGTGGTACAATGAGACTTGGAGCATACCCAATAAAAATAAAGAAAGACACACTTGCTCGCAAACTCTATGCCAAGGAACTTATCTATGAGCGCCATAGACACCGCTGGGAAGTAAATCCTGATTTTATTGAGGAACTCGAGAAAGCAGGTTTGGTTTTCAGTGGTATAGCTGGCGATGATGAGAGGAGAATGGAAATCCTTGAGCTACCTGACAAGCACTACTTCATAGCAACACAATTTCACCCTGAGTTCAAATCACGGCCTATGAAGCCAGCACCAGTATTTAAAGGCCTGGTAAAAGCAGCAAAAGAGAGAAGATATGGTTAAATACCAAGTTCCTCAGTTATCTCTTCTTCAAAACTTTTCCTCTTTGCTATCAATTCAAGGTAGAGCATTAAGCCACATATAGCAATTAAAGCCTGCACTATTGCTTGAAATGGTGCTTGCAAAATATTGGATACTAAATTGGCCATGAAATCTGTTCTACCCAAAAAGAGAAGGCCAATAAACGATGCTGGAATTGCCAGCAATAAGAATATTGAAACTAACAGTAATGCCGCAAAACCTATGGAAGAGAGCTTATTCTTGAATGCGATTGAGAAACAGCTTAAAGACGCCCCTATAGAATTAGTAGTAACGTATATTGGCACGGCCATGGAACTGGCCGACATCAACAACAAAGCAAGAGGTATCTCCACAACCAAAAGAAGAACAACAAATGCAGAGGCTTCTGTAAGTGCCATGAGTATTCCAAAGAAGAAGACAGGGACTAAAAGGACTCCTGCACTTACAATTGCCACTACAAGATTAACCAAGAACACTTGAAATGCATGGTAGACACCCTCGTACAATAAATCCACGAGAGTATATTTCTGGTTATTTTCTGCCATTAAAGCACCTCTAATAACCGCATACTCGCTTAAAGCTTGAAGCAATAGGGAAATAAGCATGAAGATCATAAGAAATTTAAGAAATTCTACCATCTCATTAATGGCCTCTTCAGAAAGTCCTCCCCCATATTCTTCAAATATTATGCTTTCATTTTCCGGGGAGAGAGCTTCCTCAGAAAATTCCTGAAAAACAGGCATCTCTTTAAGCAGGTAAGCAGATAACGGACTTAAAAGAAGCGAAATTATTAATGGGATTAATAAAAGTCTTGGATTTTTTGTGATAGTAATTATACCTCTAGCAAATGCGTTTACTGCTCCCACAAACACCACCAATAAAAATAGAGGAGTAATGTTTTAGGAGTTTCGGGTGGAAAGCCTATGCT
>QMUF01000184.1 GCA_003663525.1 Thermococci archaeon
GCGATACCCTCTGCCTTGCCTGGGTTGATAACTCTTCCTTTCAACACACTCATTGCATCGCCCTCCTAACAAGTTCATCAATATTCTGGAAGACAACATTTTGCTTACAAAAACCTGGTAAATAATTTGCAGCTTTGCCAGAGTTCACAGCTGTTGTCTTGTAACCCATTTTTTCAATGGGAGCTACCACCATACAGGTATCAGCTACAATGTTTGCACCTGCTTTCTCAATAACATCTAGTAAACCTATTTTTTCTGCTAAATCCCTTATCACCCTTGATGTGCATATCCACAACGGTTTCCTAACCTTTTTACCCTGTAGCTTATCTGCGATTCTCCTTATCTCCCTAATTGATGCATGAGGGCAGCCAATTATTATTATATCTGGATCTTCTCCAGTGTTTAATTTCTCATAAGTTTCTTTTAGGTCTTCATCAGTTATAGTAATCTTTTCCAACCCGTTTTTATTCACCTTATCTGCATCAGGGGTAACATTCTCTACATGATAAAGCGCAACAGCACCAGATGCAGCCATAGCGGCACCAAGAGACTTGAGCTGATCTGTATCAACATTATCTGGTATACCCCTGAAAAATGGTATCTTATTCTTAACCAATTTCCCAACAGTGTAACCAAGTGCACCATAGTCTGATTGGTACTCTAGTTTTGCTTCAACATTTACCAAAACATTTGGCTCCCTGTTTTCATCAAGGTGTAAACCATAGTTTGGTGTTATACCACAAATAGCAGCTGCTAAAGCAGATGGTCCTCCTTCTCTATTGGTTCTAGCTCCAATTACAGAGTTTGCAAAAGATACAGCTGAGCTTTCAGACCATGCAATATGCTCCCTATATCTTGGTAGATTACCAGCTAGGTATGGTGTGCAAGTTGCTGATACCACTATACCCATCTTTTGGAATGCATCCATGATGCGTATCTGTTTTTTTGCAAAATCCTCAGAAAAACCAAGAGCTCTCCATTGCATCATATCCATGCCAGCAGGGTTAAGATAACTGAGAACCCTTACCTTTGCACCTTTACCTGCCATGTCTTCTAGAAATTCCAACCCTGGATCTCCAATTGATTTATATGATACACCTGCTATCTGAGCCGAGCCAATGGGGATCATCTTATCCGCGTTATATATATCTGCTAATCTTACAAGCAAACGCATCATTCTCTCAATTATTTCCCCATGCTCACCATTTAACATTTTTTCTTGCTCACGAGTTAGATACACCAACCTTATTCAACCTCCCTCTCTAACATGTCCAAATACCAGTTAATTACAACAATGCAATGGCTAGTCAGATATGAAGTTTTTCCTATTGAAACCGGCGTAGCACCTGCTTCGATCGCTATTTGCTTCTCCTCCTCTGATAAATCTAGGTTATCACCAAGTATAAACAAGTAATCCCTCTCGTTTTTGAAATTTATGCTCTTCATTGGCTTTCCATCCTCCATCAGAAGATATATCTTTTTATCCCTGTTTTCCTCAATAAATTTTTCAAAATTTTTTCTTGAGACAAATACACCAGGTGTTGATTCTACTTCATTTTCTCTGGTTCTTTCTAACGCTTTGAGAATAAATAAGATGATACTTCTCTCATCAGGTGATATTTTTCTCATTTTTTCTCCCTCGAATCTTATATACACTGGTGGATCTGGCATGCCATGTAAAATGGTGTGAAAAACAACATTTCTCCTAATATTGTTTGAAAGCCAAAATGCAGCGTTTATACTTCTCGCGATTATATCTAGTCTACCACTGGTTCCTGGTATATCCTTCAAGTTTATCTTTTTTGCATCTGTAACTCCCTTGGTTGATTTAACATAAAAATGTCTAAATGTAGTCATTTATATCAATGTCCATTGGCAGTGATGGTTTCTTAAAATCTTTTTTATCTCTACCCCAGGGAATTGTTAAATCAAAGCCTATTTTCGTAGTCATCCTGGTTTCAAGATCAGATGATGGATCAAGGGATGATCCTTTTTCTTTTTTGATCACCATGTCCCTGTCACCTTGGAATCTTGTAGCCATTGCCCATTCTATCTGATTTGGATCATGAATATCTATATCATCGTCTACTACAAACACGTGTTTCATTGATTTATGCCCTTTGAATGCTGCTTCTATTGCCTTTTTTGCATCATCCGGGTGTTTCTTTCTTATACTCACTGCGCCATGCAACCAGGAACAACCACCAGGTGTAATGTAGATATCCACACATTCACATACCTTGCTTACTTCTTTAAATATAGTGGGCTCTCTTGGCATACCCATCAATGTTTTATGTTCTAACCCACCTGGAAGTAGTGCATGATAAACCGGGTTTTCTTTGACAAAAATTTTCTTTATCCTTGCCACAGGTTGTTTTCTAACTATATCAGGTGTCTCCGTCAAATCAAGGAAAGGCCCTTCATCATGTTCTTCACCGGTTATCTCTGCTATCATGATAAGCTCTGATTCTGGAACAAGATGATCATCTATTTTTATCAAATCTATGGGATAGAGAGAGTTTGCTATGCTTAGCTCGCTTATCTCTGTGCTTGTACTTATTGCACCAGCGATCATTACTGATACAGGATTACCTATGCAAAATGCAAATTCCTTGTTTCCACGCTCTATATATTTGTGGAAATCTCTTGGCAGTATCCGCATAACAACATGGTTTTTGTCTACAACCATTGCTCTATGATAAGATGCATTTAACCCATATTCCTCATCCCTGGCTATTGCTATGCCAGATGCTATATAGGGGCCACCATCTATCTTGTAATATGTGAGTATAGGTAGTTTCGTTAGATCAACATCTATCTCTCTATAACCTTTCGCATCTTTTACCTTGGGCTCCTTTGGATTATCTATTGCATTAGTTAATCTCTTTATCATTTCCTGTTGTTTTATCCCAAGTCCAATTGCAACAAGCTGACGGGTTGAACAAACATTTGCTGCAACAGGAATATCATAGCCTTTCACATTCTCAAACAAAAGAGGTTTTCCATCCAGTTTCTTCATCAGGGTTGCGATTTCATATTTCACACTTATAGGTTTTTTTATTCTTATAAGCAACTTTTCATCTTCTAACTTTTTAACGAAATCTCTAAACAACATGTTTTTTTCATCCTCCAAGAGTAGTTTTCATTGTTTGAAAACCCTCTTTTTCCATAGCCTTTGCAACCTTCTCCTGTAAATCCCTTCCAGGGGTTAGCGCTATCA
>QMUF01000185.1 GCA_003663525.1 Thermococci archaeon
TAAGTATGTGCCCGCTGGTGACGGGGGAATATCCCTTGGGCAGGTAATTGCAGCTGCTTTAAAGGAAAACTAATTTTTTATAGATCTAATAGAAAGTCTACTATTTTTGATAGAAACTAAATGCATCGAAGGTGAAGAAACTTTTTCATTGGTTACAATTTTACTATTTTCACTACTTATATTCTCTATCAATCCTAGCAGTTCATTATTATAGCTATCACTCCCTTTTCGTAGCTTAATTATGAAAACATTTATTGTTGCATTGTTTTGATTTCCATATTTATCATATGCAATGACTGTGATTTCACATCTGCCAAATATTCTATCCTGTAGTGTGTAGGTATATGGCTCTTGTGTATCAGTTGACTTTAACTTGTTATTCACCCAAAATTCAACTTTTGATATACCATCAGGATCTGATGCAATAGCAGTTATTGTTATCTTACCAATAACTATTGTTTTTTCAAATGGTAACTTTCTTTTTTCTTGATCATTAATGTAGAGATAGCCTTCCTTCGGTCTAATTATACTTACTGTAGGTATAGTACTCGGTTCTATCTTACAATACGCCTCTGGGATTCCAATCGTAGCATTAGTTTCATTGTTATCTGCTGTATCTCTTGCTTTTGCATAGAACTGATAATATCCACTTTCCATTGTATTTACATCGAAGTACCAAGACCATCCATCATTGCCATTACTATCTCTTCCAAACCATTCCCAGTCACTCCAGCTACTATTATCATTGCTCCATCTATAGAAGAGATCAACTTCTGATATTGGACTCAATTTATCCTGCATCTCAACATTAGCGGATATTTCAAAAGGCTCATTATGGAAATAAGGCTCTATGGTGTTTACAGTAGCAATGGGTGGTATATTATCAAAGCCAAATTCCACTTCACTCTTGTTTTTACTTTCTGAGTTCCCAGCTAGATCAGTAGCTATACAATACATCTGATAATATCCTACTCCCTCAGTAGTATTAAATGACCACCTCCATGGAGGAGAATCTATTGTTTGATATTTCTCCCATTCACTCCAATTTTTCTTGTTAAAGGAGTATCTATAGTATAGAGTCATATTTTTCACTCCGCTGAGGTCATCTGTTGCTGTTGCCCAGATGTTCATATGGTCGGACTTATACCAATAATGTGATAGTTTATCCAGACTTGAATTGGGTGCATTTTCATCACCAACTTGGAAGGTATGAAGCTCCGACTGATTTGTGACACCATATATATCGCTCGCTATTATGTAGAAAACATAGATTCCTTTTGAATAAGTATCATTATAGTAATAAGTTGTATTGACTAAGTGAGACAAGTTTTTAACAGAATGGTTTCCATCTGGTAACGTAATATTTATTTTCACAAAATCTACTCCAAAATCATCGGAAACCTCACAGGATATGTTTACGTATCCAGCATCAATTCTGAATGGCGGCATAATAGCAATATTTTTTATTTCTGGCGGTGCATTAGGAAGAATAGTAAAGTTGTAAATACCGCTCTCGTTTCTATTTCCACTAACATCATTTGCAATTATTGTAAAATTATACAGCCCAGCAATATAATAGGTGGTATTAAGATAATATTCTATACCAGTATTGTTCATTAGCAACAATAGATTGGAACCATCAGGGAAAGTTAAGTTAAGCGAAACATTTGCAATACCAACATCATCTGTTACTTCACAACTTATGTTAACACTTTGATTTACAACCTGGTTGCCTGGTTTTATTTCAACATTAGATATAACAGGGGGGGTTGTATCAAAGTGATCTACTATATAGAAGGATTTTATCTCTGAAACATTTACGTTACCACTGGTATCATTTGCCCATATACTATAATTGTATCTACCAGTTATGTTATAAGTTGCATTATAATAATATTTGTCTCCAGTTGTTTTATTCATTGTTACATTAACAGGGGTAAATCCGCTTGGTCCATAGATTCTAACCCTTACTGAATCAACAGCAATATCATCAACAACTCTGCATGATATGTTTACAGTTTTATTTAGTAGTTGAGGAGAGGGGACAGCAGCAACATCTCTTATTTGAGGTGCTAGAGAGTCAATATTTTTGACGGTTATATTCATAGAATAGGTTAGATACCCATCTTTTGAAACTGTTATAGTAAAGTTTGTATCCTCTGTTACTTCTGGAGCGGTGAAGCTAACATTTCCATCAGCATTTGTAGTATTTTCACCTGTGTCACCAAAGTTAACTGTTGCATTTTCTATAGGAATTCCACTTTTCTCATCCTTCACATTAACAGTGAAATTACTCCCTTCATCTATGGTATCAGATGGATAAATTGTTACATTGAAACCTCTCATAATAACGAAACTAAATAAACTTGTTTGTGCTGTGTTGTTAAACCTGTCAACAGCTTTGATATAGAATTGATAGGTTCCATTAAGAGAATAAGTTGTATTATAGTAAAACAGATCATCTAAACCTTGGATCATATCTTCTACATCTACTGTACCATCAGGATAGGTTATGTTCAATAATATGTCTTTTAGACCATTTATAGTATCATCCTTTACATCACATGATATGTTTACATAACCATCCATTTTTTGGACAATGGGTGTTATAGTTACATTAGAGATGGTTGGTGGTGTGTTATCATAGTATTCACCAACATAAACATCATCCAAGTACCATATCTCACCATGTGTGCTTTGATATCTCCATGCAATATAAACTGCCTCATTTTTATACTCACTTAGATTGTAAACAACTTTTTTCCAATAGGATGGCAATTCCCCTGGTTTGAAGGATATAATCTTTTGGAAGGCATTTTTATCTTTGCTGGTGTTAGAAACCAAAACATAATTTGGAAGGTTATCATTTTCTACCCATGATGCCCTATGCCAAAACACAAGATGAGGATTGCTAAAATTAGATAAATTAATAGATGGTGTAATCAACCATTCATCTTGTGTTATATAGATGTTATCATAATGGCATCTTATACTATGTGATCCAGAGTGCGAATCAACATCTGTAATCTCCCAGGTTTTAGTCGCCCCGCTTTTAAGCACAGTCCAACCAGGAGGTATTACACCACTTTCAAAACCTTCAAAAAAGTTATCGCCATCGATAGCAAGAATAGCGAATGAGGCAAGTAGCAAAGATATAGCTAGTAACAAACTAAAGCCTATTTTGAAACTTTTTCTCATAGCATTTCCCCCATTTTTAA
>QMUF01000186.1 GCA_003663525.1 Thermococci archaeon
ACTGTATTTTCGTCCTAAATGTTCTGGATTTTATAGAGGAAGCCAACAGGGGTCTTAGACTTCAACCACATATTTCCTGCTTTGTTCGCCAAAGCCTCTGAAGCTTCCCATTTTTAGGTTTAAAATGGCTTTTTCCATATCAATAACTTTCACTGAGGCCAAATGGGTTACTCCACTTCCTTTCAAAAATTCTGGGAGAATTTGAGCAGTTGCTCCAGTTAAAATGATTTTCTTGGCCTTTTTGCTTCTTTTCACTATCATGTCAAGGGTGCAGTTTACCAGAGCGGATCCACTTACTATTACTGCATCCATTTCAGGAAGTAGGTAATACTCGAGGCTATCACTTAAAGTCTCTCTATCCCACAATTTGGGATTTCTTTCGAATACAAAGATCTCTTTTCCTTTTTCTTTCAATGTTCTAACTATTGGAGGCATATTTCCGATAACGGCTATCTTTTTGGCATCATCTATGAGGTCAGTAGCATCTTGAGAAGTACTTTGAGTTAGATCGATATAATATTGGGAAATAGCATTGATTGTTGCTACTCCAAGAGTTCTTTCTATAATGTTTAAGCTGTCTGTTTTATCAATGAACTCTTTTAAGCTAGGCGACTTAAACGATGTCTTGTATTCTCCTATCTCTTCGGGGAGTGTCATTGCTAGGCCAATAGCTTTCCCCTCGGGCCCTTCTAAGACAACATAAGTATAAGGCAACGCGAATGAGAAGTCCAGTATTCTAAAGTCTTCTTTTATTTTCTTCATAGCTTTCTCTTTGAGTTGTTTAAGGATCACCTTTGTCCCTCCAATATTTTTAAAACTTCTTTGTCTAAAAAAGTTTGGTGAGTAAAATGTGCAGAGTGCTTTTTGCAGTTGGAAATGGAAGTGAAATGAAAGAGTTTGTGGATGCCTTGGTAAAATCCTCGGAGAATGACGTTTATAAAGTGGCATTTGGAAAAAGTCCCTATCACAAGGATGGCTGGGGCTTTGTATGGATTAGTAAGGAGGATTTAGAATATTATAAAACATCTAAGCCTATTTTTGAAGATACAAAAGGTGTAAGGAAGTTTTTAGAATCCCTTGATGGTTTTGGTGTTCTTCTAGCCCATACAAGAGCTGCTAGCCAAGGAACTGTTAATCTTTTCAATGCTCAGCCTTTAGTGTATTCCTCCCCAGAGGGTTTTAATTTCTGGTTTTATCATAATGGAGATTTGAATAAGCAGATATTGATAGATATGACTGGATTAGACAATGAAAAGCTTAAAGATATCTCTGACAGCTATGTACTGGGCCTCTATTTGCTGAGTTCATTGCGGTCTTTCTCGAAGGATGAGATCTTAAAAAGATTCAAGGAAATTGTTCCTGTGGTTAGGACAACGCTTAACACTGCCAGCTTATTTATCACACCATCCGAAATAAAGGGCTTTGTAACTGCTTATATGGTGAGGGAAAGAGAAAGGAATTCATTATATAAATGGTATTCGCGCCTCTTAAAAGGAGAAAGAGAAAATCTCTTTGCGATAGTTTCATCAACATTTGAAGTCTACTCAGAATTAAGCTTTGAGGAAGTTAAAAATAGGACTGCTTTTTACCTGATTATAGATCTCGAAAATGAAAAATTTGAAATAGAAGAGCTTACTCTCTAAATCTTTTTATAAAGTGTGCAATCTTAATCGCATCAAGAGTTTCCTTAATGTCATGGGTTCTGATAATATTTGCTCCATTCCAGACTGCTATAGCGGTTGCTCCCAAGCTTCCTGCCAACCTTTCTATTGGATCTCTTCTACCTGTTATTGCACCTATAAATGATTTCCTTGAGACTCCAACAAGAATTGGAAGGCCAAACACCTTAAGCAAATTTAGATTGGCAATAACTTTTGAATCCCACTCGTACCATGGTGGATATTTGGGCCTTAAAAATCCGATCGCTGGGTCAATGGCGATTTTCTCTTTCTCAATGTTGTTTTTGTAGGCTATTTGTAGACTCTCTTGAAGGGCGTTAATTACTTCATGAATTGGGTCACTGAAATCTTTAACATCCTTATGAGCGCAAAGGATAAGCGGAACATTGTATTCTCTGGCGACTTCTACCATCTTTGGGTCTCCTTTAAGTCCGCTTATGTCATTTATTATATCTGCGCCAACTTTTATGGCCTCTTCTGCAACTTTTGCGTTTGTGGTGTCAATACTTATGGGGACATCAACGTTGTCTCTAAGAATACTTAATGCCCAAAGCGCTCTCCTTATTTCTTCTTCCACAGGTATTTGATTTTCCAAATATGGAGCTGTAGATTTGGCTCCAATGTCTATGAAAGACGCACCCTCTTCGAGCATCTTTAGGGCTGTTTCTATTAGTTCATCCTCTCTTTGCCTGATGCTACCTTTAAAGAAGCTTTCCGGGGAAACATTAATTACTCCCATAACTCTAGGTTCTTCTAGACTGATGCCAGCGAACTTCATGCCACCACCAAAAAGTGTTTTAATGCTTAGAATATAAAAAGTTGGGGTGAGAAAATGCTAATCGAAACACCAAAAAGACTTCATCTGGGATTGATCGAGGCATCAGCCTCTTGAGGGAGACGTTTTGGATCTTTAGGATTAGCTTTGGAGGGAGGTTACAGAATAAGGGTCATGCCTCATGATAAACTTGAAATAAAAGCGAACGAAGAGGACGCAAAGACAATAAGGTTTGTAATAGATAAAATGAATCAGGAATTTTTAACTGGTTTTAACTACTTGATTGATGTGGAAAATGCAATCCCTCGGCATGTGGGGTTGGGATCGACTACTCAACTGACTCTCGGTGTAGGGTTGGCACTAGCCAAGCTTAATAACATTAGAGTAGAGATTGAAAACCTTGCCTCTCTTCTTGGTAGAGGTAAGAATTCTGGGGCTGGCATTTACACATTCAAATATGGAGGATTTGTAATGGATAGCGGTGTTAAAGGAAGTATTCCCCAACTCATAATAAGGGAAGATCTCCCAGAAGATTGGGGATTTCTCTTGATAATCCCTCATGTCAAGCGAGGCTTTGATGAGGAGGAGGAAAAGCCTATAATGCAAAATTTAGCAGGGAGGGTAGAAATTGCAGAGAAAATTTCCCATAGAATTCTCCTTGGCCTCTTGCCGGCACTTAAAGAGAGGAATATTGAAGAATTTGGAAAGCATCTAACTGAAATCCAGATGCTCGTTGGAAAGCACTTTGAGGGGTATCAGGG
>QMUF01000187.1 GCA_003663525.1 Thermococci archaeon
GCCAAGAGAATTCCATGCTCATCAAGCACTTTCTTGAGTTCTTTGAAAAAGTCTTCTGGAGGAACAACTATTCCTGCATCTCCTTGAATAGGCTCTGCCAAAAGGATGCTTACCTCATCAGGAGGCACTACATGAGCAAAAATGTAGTTTTCGAGGTAATTCAGGAAAGTGTTTATCAACTCATCAGGCTCTTCATATCCATCGATATTCCAGATATTTCTATATGGATTGGGGTATGGTATCCAAACCACATTTGGAACTAAAGGTGAGAAGCCTCTCTTTTGTGAGCTTTGAAAAGCAGCCACTGAGGTTGCTCCATAGGTCTGACCGTGATATGCCCCAATAAATGCAATTATCCAAGGTTTTCTCGTCACAAACCGTGCTACTTTCATAAGGAGATCAATTGAATCACTACCACTTAACCCAAAGAGAATCTTAGGCTTTTCTATTGGAGCCTTCTCTGCCAAGATTTCGGCCACTTCTATAGCTCTCTTGCTGTAAGTGTAACCTATCATTGAATGCTGAATTTTAGCCACCTGTTCTTGAACTTCCTTGACAAGTCTTGGATGAGCATAACCTGTAGAAGCAGCAGCAGCCCCAGCAAGGAAATCAATAAAGATATTCCCATCAACATCTTCAATGAGTGCTCCATATCCCCTCTCGGGTACAACTGGGAAGAGTTTAACCCCTAAACCTTGAGAAATCACACTTTTTTCTCTTTCTACAAGTTCTTTCGCCTTCGGCCCAGGAGGAGTAACAACTAATTTTGGATATTCCATCTTAACTCACCTCACAAAGTCAAAAAAGAGCAAAAATAGAAAAAGAAATCATGGATTGGCTGAGACAAATTCATCTGTGTACCTCTTGATTACAGTAGCCAGCAGCAGCAATCCAACGAGGTTTGGTATTGCCATGAGCCCATTCATCATATCTGAGAATGTCCACACGTTCTCAAGAGCTGTTGTTGCACCTATGAAGATGAACACTACAAAGAGGAGATTGTAGATTAAGTGAAGTTTCGGATATAGCTTTGCGAACTTCTCTGGGTCGCCCTCAATCCACTTAGCTAAGTACATGATGTTCTGTCTACCGTAGAAGGACCATGCAAGTACTGTAGAGTACGCGAAGAATATAACACCTATAACTACCATCGCTTCACCAATGTGACCAAATGCTCTAGCAAATGCTTCCTGAGTTAGTGGAGTGCTGGTCTTCCCGGTTTCCCATGCCCCAGTAGCAACGATTGAAATACCCGTTAATGAGCAGATTATAAGTGTATCAATCAATGGGCCAAGCATTCCAACGTGAGCTTGTCTTGATGGGTGATCTGTTCTTGCAGAAGCGTGTGCAAGTGTGGCAGTTCCAAGACCAGCCTCGTTAGAGAAGAGACCTCTTGCCACACCCCATCTTATGACTGTACCAACTGCACCACCAGCAACAGCTTTTCCTGTAAATGCATCTCTGAAAATTAATGCTATTGCACTTGGCAGTTGGCCCGCGTATTTTATCCATACACCAATTGCGAAGATAAAATAGATTATTGCCATGAATGGAACTAGAGCTTCTGTAACTTCACCTATTCTTTTAATTCCACCAACGATAACTATGAATGTTATGAATGCAAAGAATGCTCCAGTTGCCCAATAAGGAACATTGAAAGCTTGCTTCATTCCCAATGCTAAGGAGTTTGCCTGCGTCATGTTTCCAATTCCAAATGCTGAAATTGCAGCGAATAGTGCAAAGAGAATCGCAAGTGTTTTTCCAATGCTTGGAAGAGAGCGTCCTGAGAGAAGATATAGGGCTAGTATTAAGAACAAGATTGCGATTATTGTTGCAAGGATCATAAGTCCTCCGCCTAGCTTTGTAGCTTCATAACCTATAAAGATTGCAAACAGTACTACAAATATCCCAGCTATCGTTCTCCAAGTTGGTGAAATTTCCTCTTCAGTAAGGCCTCTTTCTAAGAAGTTGAAAGTTCCACCTATCATTGTGCCATCCGGCAGTTTGCCTCTAAATGCCACACCTAAAAGAGCTTCCGAGTATCTTGTGGCCATTCCCACTAATGCTGTAATCCACATCCAAAATAGAGCACCAGGTCCACCAGCGGCTATTGCCGTTGCAACACCTGCAATGTTTCCTATACCTACCGTCCCAGCAATAGTTGCTGTTAATGCTTGGAATGGTGTAATGTCACCTTCACCTTGCCTCTTTCTTCCCTCGAAGAGGGTGAATTTTATGGACCACCCTAGTCTCCGGAACTGTATTCCAGCAAGGTATATAGTCAATAGCAATCCAGTCCCTACTAGTAAAATCATTATGGGGGGACCCCAAACCATGCCATCAAGCCAGTTTATAAATTCCATAATGGCACTCATCTAAGCACCTCCAACCAATGACTCCAAACAGCACTGCACAATGCACTATGGCATTAGAAATAATGTCAAAGAACTATTTAACACTTTCCCCATATATCTGTAAAGTTAAAGGAACAAAAAGCTAACTAAAAACAACTACTCTATGGAAATTTCTTCAAGATCCTCCTAAGATGACAGCACAAGAGACATTACCTGAGGATTGACCATAAAATTATTCTTTTGGCCAGTGGACATTAAAAATATCATGTTTTTTGTCTTCTCCACACAAAATATATCGTTACAAAAACCCTAACATGTGTTATCACTGCCAAGAGCATAAATAGCAATCGAAGTTGGTTTACTAAAGAAAAGATCATAGTTAGAAAGACCCTTTCATCTCGTTTCCCTAAGAGATACTTCATCTGAGGAATTGATTTGTATATATCAGTAAAATACTCTCCTTTGTAACGCTCTGTAGAATAACTCACCATGAATGAACCAAATAGAGCCAAGCTAATTATCCCCCACATCCAGATTCCCGGTTTCATATAAATGGCAAGGCCTAAAAGTACGAAGAAATCTACGTATCTATCCAATATAGAGTCAAAGTATCCTCCAAATCGACTTTTTTTCATGGCAGCTCTTGCAATTTCCCCATCTACTCCATCAAGAATAGAATTCAACTGGTAGAAAATGCCCGCTATTGGGGGGGTAAATAACGCCACAATGCCAGCTAATACACCCACAAGAAATGAGAAAACCGTCATATGCATCGGTTCTACGTAATCAACA
>QMUF01000188.1 GCA_003663525.1 Thermococci archaeon
AGTGCTTCAATAATTTGAAAAGTAGCCGGCGATTCCCTCGTTGGAGAGATAGCCGGTAGTGGCCGTGTGAACCGGCCAGTGAGAGTGAGGCTACCGGCAACGGGATGCTGAATGAACTCTCACGAAGCCCCACCCTTCAGGACGGGGTAGTTCACAGACACCACTTACCAAGGAATATTCCCTACCACATTTTATGCATCTCAAGACAGTTTCAAATATTTTGACTACCTCATATTTCACCAGATGAACTTTACATACTAGTCTCAGATATCTGCATTCTGCCTTAAAGAGAGGCTTTTCTAAGGGATTGTAAAGATTGAGCGCTAACAAACGTACGAGCATGCGCTCTTATGTGCTCTCAGCTACATAAGAATAGAAATTTGTCTACCTGTACTTCAGCACATGAATATCTCTAACTACTCGATGCCTTCCTTCAAAGTCTGTGTATCTTGCCATAACCTCAAAACCAAGCTTCCTGAGCCATTTTCTTTCTTTTCTATAAATCCTGCCATCATTGAGCTTATAAGCTGGAAAGACAAAAACAACCCTTCCATGTCTCTTTAGAACATCACCAAAACTATCAAAGACACCATAGTAAAACCTGTCAAGTTCATTTGCAAGCTTTATTGCTTCTCCCTTAGTGGGGTGATACTTTAAGGGTTTACCCATATAAGGCTCGGTAACTATTGCATCAAATTTGACTCTAAAGCAATGCTTGAGCTTTCTTACATCACAAACTTCAAGATGTGCACTCCTCTTAGTTCTAAATTCCTTTTTCAACCATTTTAAGTTCTCTTTGGCCCCATGGATTGCTTTGGGATTGGAATCACTCCCATAAGCATTAAGACCTTGAAGCAAGAACTCCTGCACTATTGTCCCTATACCACAGAATGGATCAAGAAAGTTACCTTGCCTGATTTCGGTTAGATTTACCATTATTCTAGCCAAACGTGGGGGTATTGAAAGAATCACCCTCTGCACAGGCCTTTCAACATCGAGCTTTTTAAGCTCAAAGGGATCTGTAAGAGTTATGGTTTCGCCCACATAAACTCTCTTGTCAAAGAAAAAGACAAAATCCTTAACCTCCGGAAAGCCCTTTAGGATAAGTTCAGAAGGCATTGCGTATACTTTAGCAGGTTTAAAGAACTTAGAGGGGCCTTGAGACTTGAAATTCTTCTTTATCTTGCTCCCCAATTCCCTCCAGAGCTTCCAGTCGTCTCTTCCATAAATGCTCACGGTAAAAAGCTTGGCATATTCCAAATCCCGTATCGCTTCTTCTCCCTCTCCAACAATCTTCACAAGCTTTAAAGAGCCACCGAGTCTATGAAAAAGGCGCTCTACGCTTTTATCACTATCAAAAACCATCCAATGTCTAGAACTTTCAATGATTTTAATCTTTAATCCAAATCTCTTTGTAAATGCCCAAAATTCGGCTTCACTGAGCTTTGGGTTCTTTCCATAAATGACTGCATACATGATGGGAACTTTATCAGCGCATTTAAAAATCTTTGGAAGAGGAATCCTTAAATTACCCTCCATCAATAAAATGTGGGATGTCCCATGAGTCTTGAAGAGCTTTACCGATATCTTCGATGGAGAATGGATCCAGATGATGAAAGTGCAGTGATGAGGTTTTGGAGAATAGTTAAAGCTTTTGAAGTCTTAAAAGAGAAGAATCTACTCCCCACAAATCCAAGAGTCTTAGACATCTGTGCCGGCACAGGTATAGCGGGAGTTGCCATGGCAAAAGCGACGAATGCAAAAGCCCTGACTGTTCTTGATGCGAGAAGAGAGGATCTCAAAAAAGTCGAAAAATGGGTTGAGATATCTGATTTAGACTTAAAACCTGAAGCCATCGTTGGAGATGCAAGAGAAGTCTCAAAACTCGTCGGTGAGCATGATATAGCTCTTCTCTGGGGCCTGACAATGCCACATTTTGATGCCTTTGATGCCGTAAAATTGTTCACAAACGTCGCCTTGACCTTAAGTGAGAATGGAGTCTTTCTGCTCGAGGAAACTGACAGAGTTTATGGAATACTCTATCAAGTTGGATACAAAGATATGCTCGTTGAAACCAAAACAGAAGAATACGCTCTTATATCAGTTCATGAAGGTTACGATCCAATTAGAGGTGTTTTCAAAAGAACTTACTACAAGCTTCCCGGCTTTGAAAAAGTAACAGAACAAGAACATAGACTCTGGGATCTTGCCTCTCAACTTGCACTTGGGAACACCTTCTTTAGAGAACACCGCCTTATTTCCAAAATGGAGCATGGTGTAACGGGAGTCTCTAACATAATATACCTAAAAAGCCCTAGAAAGAAAATAGCGAAGGAGCTGGAGGAAGGTTAGATGCTCTTTGAGATAGAAATTCCAACAAGGAAAGAGTTTGAACTTATTGATATAACCTCTCTGATAAATGAAAAAATAAAGGAAGCAAAAGTTAAGGAAGGAATTGCAGTTATTTTTACTAGACATACGACCACGGCACTCTTCATTAACGAAAACGAAAGTGGCTTAGTTACTGACATTAAAGAGTTTTTTGAAAAACTAGTTCCAAAGGGACAAGGCTATCACCACGATAGAATAGACAATAACGCCCATTCTCACCTGAGGAGCATAATCTTAAACCCGAGCATTGCAATCCCTATAAAGGATGGGAAACTTTTACTAGGAACATGGCAGACCATAATCTTTACAGAATTAGATGGGCCAAGGAGAAGGAGAATTTTTGTGAAGATATGTGAATGCTAAAACTACTAGTTTTTGTTTTTATAATTTTCTTGGCTTCAATTATAGGTCTTTAACTATTAAAAATGACCATTTTTGACCACTATTTCCTTGTAGTTTGAGCACCCCATTACTAATTGGTGATGTGAGATGGTTAGTTTCAAGAGTTTGAGAAAGTTTTGGGAGCAGGAGAGAAGACCCGAACTTCAGAGAGAACATGCAAAATACGAGGCAATGAACTTCCAAAGAAGAATGCTTTAGCGCTCATAAAAATTAGGCCAGAGAAAAAGACTCTGGCATGACTTCATTTTTTATCTTTTTGGGAAGACCCCTTCCGAAAGGGAGGGGATGCAAACACTCTAAAGGTGAGCAC
>QMUF01000189.1 GCA_003663525.1 Thermococci archaeon
ATGCAGCATTGGCATAGAAACTCCTCCTCATCCCAGCCCCACTCAACTGGAACTTGAGGCAACAGAAGCCCCTTATAGAAGCCTCTTTCAACAATCAATCCATCTCTCCCAACCTTTATCCTATTGGGCCTCTCATGGGGAGGGCCTTCCACAAGTTCAGGAGGGGTTAGAACACTGACCTCAATCGTAATCTTGTTCAGCTCTTCAATACTGAGTGGAGGAAAGCGTGGATCATCTACAGCAGCATAGATTGCTGCTTTTATTGTTGCTATAACTAATGGGTAAATTGGATAAGGGAATCCTATACATCCCCTTAATGCTTGTTGAGGAGGCACATTATATCGGTTTAATGTAACGAATACTCCCATTTTCTCCCAAAGACCTGATGGGGTGTCTTGAGGAGGTTCAAGTTCTTTACCATTCTTTAAATATTCTTCTATTGCTGTTCTAGCTAGTTTTATTAGGAATAATCCCCATTCATCTTTTATCTTATACATAAATCTCACCAAGAATAGTTTCATCTAACAACAAATAAGGTTTTTCCACCGTTAAGCTTAAAAAATTGTCGACCATAATTTAGCCAGGTGTCGAATATAAACATTATAATAAAGTTGTCATAATTACACTGGAAGAGGAAAGCTTGAGTAGATATGCCATCCATGTAGTAAAGTTTTTAGAGGAGAAAAAAGTAAAATATTAATTGATTCCCATGGGAACAATCATCGAAGTTACCAGTTTGGATGATGGCTTTAAAATAATAAAAGAACCCCATGAACTAATGTTTAAATTAGGTGCAAAAAGAGTGAGTACAACAATAAGAATTGACAACAGAAGGGATAAAGATAGAGATATGAAAGATAGACTCAAATCAGTTTTTGAAAAAATTTGGGGGGATTAAGATTAAGGTATTGGTACTTGCCATCGATAGAGATGATGATTTTGGTAAGAAAGCTGGGGTTAACGGCCCAATTATTGGTAGGGATGCTTGTGTAGATGCAGCGCTAAAGCTGAGTTTAGCTGATCCCGAAGATAGTGATGCCAATGTTCTCTATGCTGCTGTGAAATTATATGACGAACTTAAAGAGCGTGCGGAATTTGAGGATATAGAGGTAGCCCTCATTACGGGCCATCCTGAAGTGGGAGTTAAAAGTGACTTAGAATTAAACAAGCAATTGGAGAAAGTTCTTACCCAATCTCCGGCTGATGGTATAATACCTGTTACAGATGGAGCTGAAGATGAGCAAATTTTTCCAATAATCACTTCAAAAGTTCCTGTTATAAGCACAAAAAGAATTGTTGTGAAACAGAGCGAAAGTATAGAAACAACGTATTACATAATTTATCGTTATTTAAAAGAGATCTTAAGTGACCCAGAAGCTGCTAAAATATTCTTTGGGTTGCCAGGAATGATACTCCTCATCTACGGTATAGCAAGACTGCTCTCCATAAAGTACCAGCAGAGTGTTGCTATTATTTCATCCACAGTTACTGGTGTTATTTTATTCCTTATAGGCGCCTACTTCTTTGCAAAGGCATTTAAAGTAAAAGAAGCTTTAAACCACTTCTTTACCAAGGGGTTCATACAATTTGTGTCCATAGTAGCTGCACTATTCGTGGTTTTTGCTGGGGCGGTGAATGCCTATCTGAACTTAGAGCGTATAGCACTAGAGCTAATCGGGAGATACCCAGGCACAGAGCTTTTAGGATTTGTAATATTCCTAAATGGTATAAATACATCATTTGTTGCAGCTTTGGGAGTTTTAATGATTGGCAAGGTTATCCATTCTTATTTAAGAAGAGACCATCACATATGGTATCACATAAGCGGGCTTCTCCTTCTTCCAGCACTTTGGGTTACTATTGATGTTACCACTCTCTATGCTCTCTCCATACTATCTTTTTACTCCATGGAATTTCTTAAAAAAGGTATAATTGCTTTGGGAGATATAGCACTTGCAACGCTGGTGGGAATGTACTTAAGAGATAAAGTAAGAGGATGGGGAAAAGTTGAAGCTGAAGGAAGCACTGCATAAATATGAAGAAATACAAAAGAGATCCAAAAAAGAAATGGCAAACCTCTTACAAGAGTACACAAAAAGGATAGAGCACATGATTTTGGATATTTTAAAGTCGTTACAGCAACTCAACGAAAAAGAAATCCCAAAAAAAGTGGATCCTAGGCTTGCAAGAATCGTAAAAATGGAGAGGGAAACTTATGTCAGGGCCCTTCAAAATATGCTTAGAAAGATACAAGACATCAAAGATGTGGAAAAAATATTACCTGAAATATCTCGACTACACATTGCTCATGGTAGGCACCTGCTTCTAATATTCGAAAAAGATGTGTACAAAATAAATAACCTCCTAAAGAGTTTGTCTAACGAATATGCCAAGTATGTTTCAGAAATCGAAAAATTACAACCTAAAGAAATCATGGCAAAAAAACTATTAAAGGAAATCAAAGACCTCGAAAAGCATATACACGAGGAGGAACAAAGTCTGAGAGATCTTGTTGAAATGCTAGACAAGCTTAATGAGAGGAAAAAGAAGCTAGAGGAATCTTCCGAATTCATTGCTTTACGAGAAAATGAAAAAGAGCTCAAAAAGGAAATTTCAAGAGAAGAGCTTAACCTACGTTCTAAGGTCTCTAAACTTCAAAAACCAATAAAACGGATGAGATTGCCAGATAATCGTGCAAGAGAGTTTTTAAAAGATAGTGGTTATGCTCTTGAACACCCTCATGAATTTCTGAGACTTCTTGAAGAAATCAGCGATAAGTTAGACAAAAAGTATCAAAATACTGTTGAATGGGCAAAAAAGAATATTTCCACAAAGACTCAAAAACTTAAAGAGCTTAAGAGACAGTTGACAGAGGTTGAGATAGAATTATCTCATTTCAAGGCTGAGGAAGAGTCTCTCCACAAATCAATAGACGAACTAAAGCAGAAAATAAATAAAAAAGAGGAAAAAATAAAAGCTCTTAAAGAAGAGTTACAAAAAATAGAAAAGCAACTTGAAGAGAGTCTTTCAGAGCTCGAAAAAATTATTGGAGAGAAGATAGACTATTAAGTGTTAGAC
>QMUF01000190.1 GCA_003663525.1 Thermococci archaeon
CAAGCTGTCTATAATTTACACGGGCATTTTTTGCCAGCACTCCCATAATTTGTAAATCGAATTTATCAATTTTGTTTTTCATATACAACTCACCTTATATTTTTTAGCTATCAATTTATATAAATATTTCGAAAATTATCTAACATAATGAGTGATACTTTTTCAATAGGATTGTAAAACGTTATGCATTCCTAGGGGGAGTTTATGGAGTGGAAGAATTCCATCTTTCTTTATCTCGGGAAGAATATTTAAGAATTGTTTTATTAAGAGCCTTTTCTACATCAATGTTGTAGTAATTAGCAATACAGAAGAGGGCAAATAACACATCTCCAAGTTCTTCTTCGACCTTGGGACTTTCCTTAGAAGTTTTTATACCTTCTAGTTTTAGTATCTCATTAGAAAGCTCTCCAAGCTCTTCTATAACTGCAGCAAGCATTGTAAAAGGCTCCCAATATCCACCAAATTCTTTTATGAGAGTATCAACTTTTTCTTGGAGTTTTTTCATTTTTCCTCACCAAAATAAACGGAAATCAGTTAAAAGAGCTCCGTCTCCAATGTAGAGAGGTATTTCTTAAGTTCTTCCGTGTTTGTTTTGTAAAATCTTAATTTGCCTTCTCTTCTTTCATGTAACAAATTCATGTTCTTCAATGTTCTCAAGTGGTGGCTTATGAGGGTTTGATCTTGGTTCAATGCTTTTGCTATTAAACATACGCACATCCATCTTTTCTTGAGCATTTTTATTATCCCTGCTCTTATTGGATTTGAGAGGACCTTGACAAAGTTTATAAGTTCAAGAGAAAGCTCAGTTTCTACTTCTTCTTCTAGATCAAGTATTTCACAGGAGGCTAGACATTTTTGCACAGTTTTTCTCTGTTTTTCATTAAGCTCTTCGAGAAGTTTTTTAACCTTCATTTTGATCACCACTTATTTATAATGAAGGCCATTTATAAAAATTTTCACATGAATAGAACCTAATCGATAATTTCTATCTTGACCTCAAGGCCGTTGCTGTTGTATGCTTTAATACTCCATGCTTCAAATGGGTATGCAATTATCAAGTGAACACCTCCAAATTTGGAGAAGAACTTTTTATCTGCTTGAGAAGGTCGGGGAGAGGGCCCAGGATGTGAATGGACGGTTCCTTTTATATTCTCATCATGAGGAAGGAGCCACGTGTCAAAATATATTGATTCTTTCCCGAAGTATCCCTTTGGAATTATCAGAACTTCTTCAAAAATCCCATTTTTCTCTCTTAGAAATCCCCCAAATTCATTAGGATAAAAGTCCTTCGCTAACTGGAGGAGATATTCGAGTAGTTCTCCTCTAATTTTTATTTTCATTTTTCTTATCCTCCAACATGTCTAGGGGTGAGTACAAGGTATAGCCTTGTTTCCCCTTGACTAACTGACATGCTTTGTCAACTTCTTTTTTTATCCCCTCCCATAGCTCTGGTTGGTTTCGTTTAAGGTCTTCTAAAAGCACTTTTAGCTCCTCTTTGTATTTTATCATCTCGCTATCCTTTCTAAGTTCTTCTGGATCTTTACCTTTAAGTTCTTTTTCAACAATGTAAGTTCCCAAATACGCAGCCGGAAATCGTGATATGGGGAATATTAAAAAGAGGGCTGAGTTAAGAGGGGTGGGGTTGTATTCACTTATTGCATTAAACCCTCTCCCCATAACACCGTATTTTTTTGGTATCATTCGTTTCCTTGTGAAGAGAACACTCTTTCTTAGGAGTCCTCTTTTCACTTCTAGATCAATGTAACCTCCGTGTAGAAGTTCTACAACTGTGGCTCCCACTATGGAGTATGCTACCTCATAACTATCATATCTCTTTTGCCATGTAAAGTATTTGGCTCCCTTTCTAATTGAGGGATTCTCTCGGGTGAAATCCTCAAGAAACAATAACACAGCAACTGCTGGGCTTATCTCTTCCATTTTCATCCCTGGTCTATATTTTGTTTTACTATGTTATTAAACATAACTGTTAGGTTTTGGGGTTAGAGTCTCAATAACAAGAAAATAGCCAGAACTTTTTTAAGAGTCCGCTTGTAGGATAAAGCATGCAATTTTATGTGCTGGCATTTCCAGAGAGAAAATGGGAAAACTATTTGCTTTCAATAAATGAGGAGCCAATGATAAGGATAGTTGAAAGAAGGCTTTTAACATTAAAGAGAATTGATGTCTAGTAAATTATCTTTCCATGATGTTTCATGAGTTGAAGTATGAGGCATTAATCCCAGGATGGGCTGATGGAACTCTTGAAGTCACTCATGCATTTTATGATTCAAAGGCTTTAAAGAATGCAATTGAAGTTTGTCTACTTGAAAATGAAAGAAAGTTGAGCTGTATTGCTGCACATCTTGATTACAAGAAGATTAGCATAGAAGAACTGAGTAAGAGAAATCCTAAAGTTACATTAAGCTTTTTTAAGGTAAGGACTGTTTTTGATGTGAAGTTTGTAGAAGAAAATTTAAAGGATGGACTTTAAATTTTAACAGCAGTTTTAACTCTCTTTGCGATCAATATTGATAGGGCTCCTTTTCCAAAGTCTATTAATACAAAAGGTGCAACTCCCACTATAAATGCTTTTTTAAAGTCTCCGCCCATGAAGAGGCCTAATCTAAACCATCCAAGTAAATAAACCACAGAAATTGCTAAAAATGTTCCCAATATGTAATTTGAAATGTTTTCTTGTCTTTTACTGAAGAAACCGGCTAGATAGGCCGCTATGGGGAAAGCCATTAGATACCCTCCTGTTGGGCCGTAAACATGTGCGAATCCTCCACTAAAGTTTGCAAATACTGGGAGACCGATAGCACCCATGAATATGTATATTAATTGACTCAAGAATCCCAAGCGGGGTCCCAAAATAAGGCCACTTAATAAGACAAAGAGTAATTGAAAAGTTATCGGAACAGTCCCAATTGGAATCGAGATTTGAGCTCCAACTGCGGTTAATGCTACAAATAAAGCTGAATATGCAATATCTTTTGCTTTCATTTTCTCACCTTCTTGCATATTCACCTGGTTAATTTTAAAATTTTTTATGATTAACAGATCCATGGTATTAGGA
>QMUF01000191.1 GCA_003663525.1 Thermococci archaeon
GTACGGGCATGTTGGAGTAACGAAAACGTAGATTTGTACATCCTTGTTTATTCCTTTAAGGGCTTCTTTAGTTTCTTCTAAAAGATCAGTCTCGCCTTTTGAGACGTCCACGATATCCTCAAGGAAGGATCCAAATTCATTACCGGCAGGAAGGCCGAAGTACCTAACGCCAAGATCCTTTCCACCTTGTGTTATCACAACTGCAGGAGCAATGTTTATTCTGTACTTTTCTGCTAGCTCTTTTTCGCTGTCAAAATCATGAAGTTCATATGTTACAAGGTTGCTTAACTCGCTTATCTCTTCAACAAGCTGTTTTAGTTGATCACAGTATTGGCAGTGATCTTTTCCTATGAATACCAGTAGTCTAACTGGATTAATAAGCTTTGAAAAGAATTCTTCCTTAATTATCTTCTTATCTCCATCACTAATGAGTGCCATTCTTACACACCTCCAACCAGTTTCAAACTAAAGCTTTTTAACCTTCGGGTGCAACCTACATACGAAGGCTTTACAAATTTAGGGTTTTCAACCAGAGGTTAAGATGACAGTATATAAACTTTACGATACAGATTTGGGTAGGTGAGCAACATGTCTGAACCAGATATATTTTACATCCTAGGCAACAAGGTGAGGAGGGACCTGCTCAGTCACTTGACATGTACGGAATGTTATTTCAGCTTGCTCAGTAGCAAGGTTAATGTTTCTTCCACAGCAGTATCAAAACACTTGAAAATCATGGAGAGAGAAAGAGTTCTGAAATCTTATGAGAAAGAAGAAGGCTTTATTGGCCCCACACGAAAATATTATTCTATAGCAGTATCTAAAACCTTCCTCGTAACAATCAGTCCAAATATTTTTTGGTATAAGGGGCTTAGCTTAGATGGACCAGAAAAACTTGAGAAATTGGAAATTAAACTCAATGAGCTTGAAAAATCTCCACAGGATCTTCACTCTATGATAAAGGCGTTTATTAATGCAAACAAAAAACTCGAACAGGCCATTGAAGCATTGAAAAATATTGAAAGCTATAGAAATAACCTTATGAAAAACCTTAAGGATAAATATCTAAAAGAGGTAGGGGACATGACACAGCTTGCAATCCTTCATTATCTCTTGCTTTACGATACTGCGACTGTTGAGGATCTAAGCGATGCATTAAACCTCAAAGAAAGAGAGGTGAGGGAAAAAGTTGAAGAACTCTCTAAAGTAGTACCGATAATCATAAAAAAGAATATAATTACGATTGACAAAGAAGCGCTATAAGAGAAATAGAGCGGAGGGTTCTTTATGACAGAGAAGATTAGAATCATTGTAGATAAGGATAAGTGCTACCTATGTGGGGGATGTGCAGGAGTTTGCCCTTCACTTGCAATAAGAGTAAGCTCTTCCAAATGGGAGTTCTTTCAAGATAAATGTATTTCATGCAGAATATGTGTAACAGCATGTCCCGTTGGAGCATTAGAAGCTGAAGTAGTGGAGGGGAGAGCATGAGCGAAATAATGAAATACGATGTAGTAGTGGTTGGTGCAGGAATAGCAGGGCCCATTGTGGCGAGAAACGTTGCTAAAGAAGGATACTCCGTTCTTCTTATAGATAAAAAACCCGCTATAGGTGCACCAAAACAGTGTGCCGAGGGCATTAACATAAGTGTGTTTGAAAAGCATGATATTCCTTATGATAAGCGTTTCATTAATCGTGAGATTTATGGGGCACGTCTTTACTCTCCAAGCGGTTATACTCTTGAAATGAGGTACAATAGGGTTAGTGGGGTTATTCTAGAACGGAAAGTTTTTGACAAGATGCTTGCATTCTATGCTGCGAGGGCTGGAGCAGACGTACTTCCTAGAACTGAGGCAACTGATGTTATAAGGAAAGATGGGAAAATAATTGGGATAAAGGCTAAGAAGGAAGGAGAACCAATAGAAATACGTGCAGATATATTAGTAGCAGCTGATGGTGTTGAAAGCACTATAGCCAGAAAGGCAGGGATTAATACTTATGCTCCTCTGCATGAGTTTGATTCTGCTTATGAATATGAGATGCTCATAGAAGGTTTTGATCCTGATTTGATTCACCTTTGGTTTGGAAATAATGTGGCTCCTAGAGGATACGTGTGGGTATTTCCAAAGGACGAAGATAGAGCAAACGTTGGTATTGGAATCAATTCTGACAACCCAATGACTGCAAAACACTACCTTGACAAGTGGCTTAAAGAGAATAACATACCATTTAAGAAAATTCTTGAAGTAAACGTTGGAATCGTCCCCGTTGGGGGCTTCTTGAGGGAACTTGTCAAAGACAACGTTTTAGTAGTGGGAGATGCAGCAAGGCAGGTAAATCCAATGCATGGCGGAGGCATGGCGGAGGCTATGGAAGCCGGAACAATAGCAAGCAAATGGATACTCGAGGCTCTAAAAGAAGAAAACTTTGAGCTTCTAAAGAACTACACCACAGAATGGTGGGAAAAAGATGGAAAACGTCTTGAACGCGTGTTAAGGGTTAGAAAAGTGGTGGAACATCTAACAGATGAAGATCTAGACGTTTTTATACAAACACTCAGTGGTATAGATGCGGAGAAAATTGCAGGAGGCCATTACTCGGAGGTTATAAAAGCACTGCTTAAGCAGCCAAAAGTGTTAATGAGCCCAAGAAGAATTACACTTCTTAAAGAGCTTCTCTAACTTCTTTTAATTCATTTCTTTTTCCTATTTTTGTTGCAGTTCATATCAAGACAGACTTCATATTCCCTATTGCGTTCCTTGATTTTTACTATTGGTGCATTTCCACATTCTGGACAAGTTTTTCCGGTTGGTATTATTTGTCCTCTTTGAAGTAAGGGGTATGTTACATTACAATTTGGCCAATTAGAACAGCCTACAAACCTTTTTCCAGTTCTCCTATTATATCTAACAACCAGATCTCCCCCACACTTGGGACAGCTCCCCACTATTATCTTCTCTTTTGTTTCGTTCTCAACATCTGCTTCTACTCTTATGACTTTTTCTTCCTCTGGTTTTAGTTCTTTTACATTCTTTCTTTTGCTCTTCTTTTTGTTGTTTTTCTCATTTTCGAGGAA
>QMUF01000192.1 GCA_003663525.1 Thermococci archaeon
AAGAAAAGTGGGTATTTATTTTTTGTAAGTTCAGCATGTTCATGAAAGCTGCAGAGATAGCAAAAGAAAAAGGTGCTATGGCAATAGTCACAGGAGATTCTCTCGGCCAAGTTGCCTCGCAAACTCTTGATAATCTTTTAATAATAAGCCTTGCAACTGATTTGCCAATACTTAGGCCCCTTATAGGGATGGATAAAGTGGAGATTGAGAAAATTGCAAAGGAGATAGGCACGTTTGAGATAAGCATAGAGCCTGAAGAAAGCTGTAATTTCGTGCCGAGGCATCCCATAATAAGAGGAGCCCTCGGCGAGTTTAAAAAGATTTACAGAGAAGTCTTTGGAAAAGAGTGTTGAATACACATTTTTGTATAAGATTGCCGCAAAAGAAACACTTATAAGCGCCGATTAAAAGGCCAATACGGTGATCAAAAATGAACGTGTTCAACAATCCACTCGAGCTCTTTGAAAAATTCAAACCAACCCCCCTGCTCAAGCTTTCACTTTCAGATGAAAGGGGGGATGTATTTTGCCAAGCTGGAGTTTTTTAACCCCTTCAGCAGGAGCATAAAGGACAGAGCAGTTTTTAACATGCTTATGAAGGCTATTGAGCGGGAAGACATTGACGGAGTCAGGAGAATTTTTGAGGCAACTTCCGGCAACGTCGGGATTTCTTTGGCATCCCTCAGCAATGTTCTGGGAATAGGGTTTAGAGCATATCTGCCAAAGCCAACGCCAATGGCTACCCAAAGCCTGCTCAAAGTACTCGGTGTGGAGGTAGTTATGACTGATTTTGAGACTATAGATCCTAATATGGTTGAGTACGTCGTCGAAGAAGCGAGAAAAGCTAGGGCAGCCAATCTCAACCAGTTCGAGAACGAAGACAATTTCGAGGCCCACTATCGCTTTACTGCCAGAGAAATAGACAAACAACTGAAAAGCATAGGCAAAAGACCTGACATTATAATAGCAGGAATAGGCACTTCGGGCCACATAGGGGGAATAGCGAAATATTTCAAGGAACGCTACACCACAAAAGTTATTGGAGTAGTACCGGCCAAAGGCGAAAAGATACCGGGCATAAAAAGGCTCGAAACAAAGCCAAAATGGTTCTTTAAGGTGGAGATTGACGAAGTAATCGAGATTATCCAAAGAGAAGCAATCGAAGGGTCAATACAGATAGCCAGAGAAGATGGCCTTTTAATAGGCCTGAGTTCGGGCGCGGTGGTTAAAGCCTTCGAGAAAATCCACGATAAATACCTTGGAACTACAGTTTTGATATTTCCAGACGATGGGTTTAAATACGTTGAGGTCTTTGAGAAATACTTGAGTGAGGTTCGATGAAACTAGCAGCGTACCTACTTTTCCTTCAATCGCTTTTTCTCTTATATTATTCTAGTGGAGCCCGGAATATTGAGCGATATATGTTGCTTGCATTTGTGTTGTTAAATTTTCTTCTTGCTTGGGGGATATTCAGAGGGCAAAAGAGAGTTGTTAAGATAGCTGTAATATACAAAGGACTAGATTTTTTCTTTGCGATCTTGATGCTAATGGCAGGTTCACTTCCTCAAGCTCTTAATGCTGGAATAGATTTAGTGGTACTTCATGATTTGATCGGCTTATTCGGCCAGAAGGAAAAAGAAGAAACTAAGGAAGAAATTGAAACTTCCCATAATGTTTGAGCTCTTCTAAAGTGGGTACGCTCCAGGCTCCTCTTTTTGTTGTTGAGAGGGCAGCTACTAAATTTGAGAAACGCCCGATCTCTTCTAGCTCGTTCTTTGAGAATTCTAGTGTTTTTAACTTGTTCATGTAACTCAAAGAGGCCAAAAGGGCTGCCATATATGCATCTCCAGCTCCTGTTGTATCAGTAGGCTTTACCTTGTAAGAAGGAACTTCTACCTTTATTTCCCTGTGAATTATTGTGCTTCCTTTTGCACCTTTGGTTATTGCAATCAGTTTGAAATCAAAGTCATTTAGGTTGAATCCATTTTTTTGCAGATATTCCACCTCTTCGTCTCCTATTTTCACTATGTCTGCCAGTTTTAGAGCGTGTTCTATGTCTTTAAACATGGCATCCTCTTTTCCTTTCCAAAGATCAAGTCTTATGTTAACATCGTAACTAATGGGAACCTTTCCTTTGGCCTTGTTTAGTATTTCAAATAATGTGGATCTACTGGGTTCTCTTGCGAAAAGAACACTACCAAAATGAATGAGAGTTGCACTCTCTATATCTACCATTATATCTTCAAGCTTCATGTTGAAATAGGCCACCCCATCATAAAGTATGAATTCTGGTTTTGCACCTATTAACTGGACAAAAACTATTCCTGTGTGCTTTTCAATATCTTGAGAAATGTACTTGATTTCCACACCTTCTCGTTCAAGGGCATTGATAAGGAATTCTCCAAAGGAGTCAGCCCCTACTTTACTTATCAAGGCACATTTGACGCCTAATCTTGCTAATCCAACGCTAACATTTGCTGGAGCTCCTCCAGGATGTTTTTCGAATTCTATGACATCTTTTAATGCTCCCTCCTCTTTCGCAATAAAGTCTATCAAGACTTCTCCTATTGAAAATATCATGCTAATCCCTCTCTAGGATACTCATAAATGTTTAAAGTTTTTCTTTGTTATACTTAAAGTAAATACTCTTTATCATTTATTTGACTTTTTGAAGATGTCACTAAAAGGGGATTTTTAGCATCTTTTTGTAAGTATAAGGAATGCATAGCTCCAGATATACACACATGTTTGGGCAGTAAGATATATATACTTTTAGTATACATATTACCTCGAGGTGTCTCTATGAAGACGGAGAAAATGTTGTTTAGTTTTTTGTTGGTAGGAGTTTTGACAGTAGCAGTTGTGGCAAGTGGGTGTATTGGCGGTGAAACTACTACTCAAACTACAACTGTAGAACAAATTACTTTGAAAGTAATAGGCCCATGGTCTGGAGCTGAGCTTGATGCTTTCAATGAGGTTATCAAGGCATTTGAAGCCGAGCATCCGGATATAAAGGTTGAATAC
>QMUF01000193.1 GCA_003663525.1 Thermococci archaeon
ATCCCCGCACGAAAACATTAAACGCTCCAAGGAACTGCTTATCGGCCTTAAACTCACACTCACAAACCACCAACCCGCTTCGGGACTCTAACTTACTCCCACACTTCGGGCAGGTGGAGGAAGAATTCGAGGGTTTTGAAACTGAATCGAGTGAGTCTATCCAGATAGGTGATTACAACTTTTGAAACTTCTCCCTTGACGAGGAGTTCGAGGAGTTTCCGGTAGTTTTTTCTGTTCTCGTTCAATCCCGGACCAATGTCCTTGAGGATTTGAATTTCCCAGCCTTTTCCTCTTCCATATTCTTTTAGTGTCTTGATTTGTCTTTTCAAGTAGTGGATAATCAAAAATCTTTTAACCTTTGAGAACATGTTAAACTATGGTGTTTAAGATGAAGACCTTTCTTACTGAACAGCAGCTCAAGATACTGCAGTTGAGAGCTAAAGGATTAAAGCAGAGTGAAATCGCTGAGATTTTAGGTACAAGTAGAGCAAATGTTAGCATTCTAGAAAAGCGTGCGATGGAAAAAATCGAAAAGGCCAAGAATACCTTGCTTCTTTGGGAGCAATTAAACTCAAAAGTTGCTGTAGAGGTTAAAAAAGGTGAAGATATTTTTAAAGTCCCTGGAGAGATTTTTAAGCAGGCAGATAAAGTCGGGATAAAAGTTCCATACACTACAGCTGAGATTATTGCATTTTTAGTTGAAAATGCACCGATAGAAGAGAGGATTGCAAAAGAAGGCTTCATTCTCTTTTTGGACAGTCATGATAAGCTTAGAATAACTGAAAGCCTACTTGAGGAACTTGATGAGGTAGGGAAGGATTAGAGAAGTGAAGATGCCATTTAAGGCCATTGCAAGTCCGCTAACTGCTCCAGAAAGCTCATCATCAAGTATTATTCTAGCCGTTCCGAGGCCATGAGATGTAACTCCCATTGCCAAACCCCTTGCTACTTTGTCTTTTACTTTTGAAATGTTTAAGATCTCTATTCCAACTGCATTACCCAATATTCCGGTCAATATAACTAGGACGGCAGTTAAGGGGGGAATGCCACCTATTTTTTCACTGACTCCTATTGCTATTGCCGTTGTTATGCTCTTTGGAGCAATGCTTAGAAGGACTTCAGGAGTTCCACCAAGCATCTTTGCCACGTAGAAAGCACTTAAAATTGCTAAAACTCCTCCAAAGATGATCCCGAAAAATATCTGCTTTGAATATGCTTTTATTATTTCTCTCTGCTTGTAAAGTGGGATTGCCAAGCTTACAACTGCTGGCCCGAGCAGGAAACTTAGTATTTGGGCACTTTCCATGTAGGTTTCATATTTTATTTCTGTAATGTGGAGGAAAAGCGCTATGGTTATTATGGAGAGTAAGACAGGGTTTAAATAGAAGGCCTTTCTCTTTTCATAGATTTTAGAAAATAGATAGAAAGCCCCAATGGTTATGAAGATACCCAGAGAGTTCATTTTTCACCACCACTTAGCATTTCGACGAATTTGGCCGTTAGAACAAGTGTTAGGGCAAAACTTACTACGAGAGCTACAAAAATAGGAACGAGCTGAGCTTTTATGAGACCCCAATATGTAATTACACCGACTCCCGGTGGAATGAACATCACGCTCATGTTTTTTATAAAGAATTCCGCTTCTCTCTCCACATCACTTATATCTATGAGCTTTGATATGAGTGCTAAGGTTAGAAGTATCATGCCGATTACATTTCCCGGGATGGGTAAGTGTAATAATTCACTTATTCCCTCCCCAATGAAAAGAAACCCAAAAACAATGGCCAGCCCTTTATACATGAGACATCGGGAAAAATAGGTATTGAAAAGATAAAAATATAACTGATCATTCAAACATTGCAATAGCTTCTATTTCAATCTTAACATCCTTGGGCAATCTTGCTACTTGCACTACGGCTCTTGCTGGTTTTGAACGACCAAAGTACTCCTCATAAACTTTGTTGAACTCCCCAAAGTCATTCATATCCTCTAGATAGACATTTACTTTGACTACGTCATCTACTGTGGCTCCAGCGGCCTCTAAGACTGCCACCAAGTTTTCTATTGCTTGCCTTGCTTGTTCTGTTATCTCTCCCTTTACAAGTTTTCCTGTTTCAGGATCTATTGGGATCTGGCCGGAGATAAAAAGTGTTTTGTTGGGGTTTTCTACTAGAATACCTTGACTGTATGGGCCAATAGGTTGTGGGGCATTCTCAGTATAAATCACACTCCTCTTTACCATCTTTATCACCTCCAAAACTCATGTTAATGCATTTTTATTAAAAACTTTCCGCAAATAAGAAGGAAAAGATAGTCATCAGCAAAGCGAAGACTCCTCATTGCATTGCTCGGGTGCCCTCGGTTTCATTATCCCTTTAGGCTTTTTATAATCATCGGGCGGGAAGTCCTCTTCCGAGGGGGAGGGATGAAAGCCCGAAAGCCTTAAATACCATTGTAAGTAGTAATTATAGAGTAAGTACGAGTACCATTCAGTTTACGGGGCTGTATCGCTTAATTTTGGTCGTCATACGCAGAAAGCAGGGTGAGAAGGAGTGATGCTCGCCTACCGCTTCCGCATTTACCCCTCAAAAACACAACAGGAGATAATGCTCCAGCACATGGAATTGTGCAGATGGCTCTACAACCAGCTCTTGAAAGCCAAGCGAGAGAACCCAAATCTCGGAAGATATGATACGCAAAGATTCATCATCGAGCTGAAGAAAGAAAATCCTGAACTCAACAAAGTGTATTCGAAAGTCCTCCAAATGGTGAACCATCAACTCTGCTCGAACTTAAAAGGCCTGAACGAGCTCAAAGGAAAGGGCCATAAAGTCGGGAAACTCCGTTACAAAACCTCCCCTAACAGTTGGAAGACGTTGAACTACAACCAGAGTGGTTTCAAGCTCGATGAGGGGGGAAGAGACTGCACCTCTCAAAAATCGGGGAAATTCCCATCAAGCTCCACTGCAGGATTAAGGGGAAAGTGAAGGGCATCATCATCAAGAGAATGAAAA
>QMUF01000194.1 GCA_003663525.1 Thermococci archaeon
CATTAATGAACTCTGGTGGTCTTTTATGAAAGGTTGGTGGGGAAGAATACTTAGAGTTGATTTAACGGACAACAAAGTTTGGGTGCAAGAATATTCTGAGGAAGTTGCAAAGAATTTCATTGGTGGTAGGGGATTAGCAGCTTGGATTCTTTGGAATGAAGTCAAAAACGTAGATCCTCTCGGTCCTGATAACAAATTGATCTTTGCAAGCGGTCCGTTTAACGGTCTTCCAACCCCAAGCGGTGGAAAAATGGTTATCGCTGCTAAGAGTCCACTTACTGGTGGTTACGGCGATGGTAACCTTGGAACAATGGCCACTGTGCACCTGAGAAAAGCTGGTTATGATGCTCTTGTTGTTGAAGGTAAGGCCAAAAAACCAGTCTACATCTATATTGAGGATGATAACGTTAGTATCTTAAGTGCTGAGGGTCTTTGGGGCAAGACTACCTTTGAAACTGAGAAAGAACTTAAAGAGATCCATGGTAAAAATGTTGGTGTTCTCAGCATAGGTCCTGGTGGAGAGAATCTTGTCAAATACGCAGTGGTGATATCTCAAGAAGGAAGAGCCGCTGGAAGGCCTGGTATGGGTGCAGTCATGGGAAGTAAGAAGTTAAAGGCAGTTGTGATAAAGGGTACCAAAGAAATTCCTGTTGCTGATAAGGAGAAACTTAGAGGACTTTCGCAAGAAGCTTATAATGCAATTCTTAACTCGCCAGGATATCCATTCTGGCATAGACAAGGAACTATGGCCGCGGTAGAATGGACAAACGAGAACTCGGCTCTTCCAACAAGAAACTTCAGTGACGGTATCTTTGAGTTTGCCCGTTCAATTGATGGTTTCACAATGGAAGGTATGAAAGTTAAGCAAAGGGGCTGTCCATATTGTAACATGCCATGTGGAAACGTTGTCCTTGATGCAGACGGCCAAGAGAGTGAGCTTGACTATGAAAATGTTGCTCTATTAGGTTCAAACCTTGGAATTGGGAAGCTTAATGAGGTTTCAGTTCTCAACAGAATTGCCGATGAGATGGGCCTTGATACAATCTCTCTTGGAAATACCATAGGTTTCATGATGGAGTTGAAAGAAAAAGGAATCCTCAAGAATGAAGATGCTCCTGAATTCGGAGACTTCAAGAAGGCCAAACAATTAGCTCTTGATATTGCATACCGTAGAGGAGAGCTTGGCAACCTTGCAGCTGAGGGTGTCAAAGCAATTAGCGAGAAAGTGGGTGGAAAGGACATTGCAATGCATGTCAAGGGCTTAGAAGTAAGTGGTTACAACTGTTTCATTTATCCAGCAATGGCTTTGGCCTTTGGAACAACCGCCATTGGGGCCCACCACAAAGAGGCATGGGTTATTGCATGGGAAATCGGTACAGCTCCAATTGAAGGTGAAAAGGCCCAAAAGGTTGAGTACAATATTACCTATGATCCAGAAAAAGCTGCAAAAGTTATCGAATTGCAAAGACTTAGAGGTGGTCTCTTCGAGATGCTTACAGCCTGTAGGCTCCCATGGGTTGAGATTGGCCTCAGCTTGGACTACTATCCAAAGCTTATTGAAGCTATTACAGGTGTCAAGTACACATGGGATGACTTATACAAAGCAGCTGATAGAGTTTATGCTCTCATGAGGGCCTACTGGGTTAGGGAATTCAACGGCAACTGGAGCAGGGAGATGGATTATCCACCAGAGAGATGGTTCAAGGAAGGCCTCAAGAGCGGACCTTATAAGGACCAGCACCTTGATAAGGAGAAATATGATGCACTGCTCAGCGAGTACTACAAGCTCAGAGGCTGGAGTGAGAAAGGCATTCCAAAGAAGGAGAGCCTCAAAGACCTTGGCCTTGAATTCGTCATTCCAGAGCTTGAGAAGGTTACAAAGCTCGAGTGATTTTTTCATTTAATACATTTTTAACTGCTATCTCCTTTTTCTTGAGTACACCCATACGTGGTATATGAAGGTTAACACTACAAAGCTCAGAGTTATTATAAATGGTTCCTTTGCAGTAGTTTTAGGGTTTTGCACCCAACAAAGTACCAAAATCCACAAAAGGAAGAATGTTACCAGTATCAGCGTTTTTAAAGATATTTTTCCAAGCTGATGAAGGCTTTCAAGGATCATTATAGCACTCAAGAAATAATAGAAATAGGTCCATGATTTGGACACTCCCCATTCCATAAATGACAACACTAAGGTGATTGTGGCCAAAGCGATAAGCCCCTTATAAAAATAAATACGTAGAGTGAGTGTTTCTTCCATTAATCCCACCATTCGTAGTATTCGCACTTTTTCACTATCTCCCCCTTACAAAAGCTTTCATAAACATCCGGAACATAGGGAGTCATTAAAAACCATGAAAGGGAACCAGCACAACCCCATGCGCTTCCAAAGACACACGAAGTGCAACTACTAACACAGGCTCCCGCATTTAGAGCATAGACTGCAACACAGTAGTAGTCCCAGTCCGTACAGTCCTTACAACTATCAGAACAACTTGGGAAATAAAGCCCTTCTGAAGATCTATCTGGACAGTCAGAGTTAGAAGTACATGTAATGTCACTACAAACTGGTGACCATCCATCTAAAGGTTGAACACGGGTTTTTACATGCACAGTTCTTGACGAAGGATCGATCTCAAAAACTATTAGCTCTTCATTAAGTATGACATCCTTTGATAATATCATCCTTGATAATATCGGGGGATTCATTGTACTGTCCTTTAAATACACAAGGGCAAAAGTGTCATCAACTGGGATAACAACAACATCTCTTTTAATTAATTTTCCATCAACCCTCCGGAGAGAAGACAACGCTAATACTGTTGAAACATTTAAATATGTTAGAGGTTTTTTCAAATATGGTTTTTCTTCAGCCCTCTGCAGTATCTCTTTTACCAGTAATTCTTTCGAAATGCCTTCCAAAGAATTAATAGTTACTACTTGGCCACTAACTCCGCCACAGGGTTTTTTTGAACTTCTCTCTGAAACTCCATACGAGTAGCC
>QMUF01000195.1 GCA_003663525.1 Thermococci archaeon
ATATAATGTTTGACAATCTCATTAGTTATGTAGCCGACTGAGGCTACAAAGTAGGAGCGTGACCAAAGCCTTCCATGAGTTGTTTTTCCTCTCAACTCTGGAAATTCTTGGAGGAGTTTTCTTGCACTCTTCCCCTTCAAGTACCCAACTATCCTTGCTGGTGAGTGGTCGGGCTTTGCTCTGAGAAAAACATGCACATGGTCGGGCATTACTTCGAGGGAAATTGCCTCACATCCGATTTCTTCAGCAAACTCTTTAAGCATCTGCTTTAGTCTTTCAGCAACTTTTCCAACGAGAATATCCCTGCGGTATTTTGGAATCCATATGAAGTGGTAAGCTACAAAGTGCTTTGCATGTCTTGTTGAACTAAATTTTGGTAGTTTATCCTCCATGTTGAACCCTCTAATGTATGACATGCACTTGAAGTTTAAATACTTTTCGCTTTCCTACTAAAGCCCTTGCTTCAGAATCACTGCATCCCCACTCTAAAGGGCGAGGCTTTCAAAAGAAAAAAATTAATGGTCTATTATCCGCTTCATCCATGAACCCTTTAGGAACCACACAAAACCTATTAATGCTGCTAAAAAGTTACTTAGACCCATTCCAAACCATACACCTATTGTATCTGCTAGTAGTTTACCAAGGTAATATGCAAGAGGGATTCTAAGCATCCACAATCTCAGCATTCCAAGGATCATGCTTTTCTTTGTATGACCTGAACTCTGGAAAACGTTGGTTACAGCAGAAAAAATACCAAAGAATGGTAAAGAAAATGCAAAATATCTAACAAACTTAATACTCTCTGCTAAAACTCTCTCATCTTTAATAAAAAATCCAAATATTTGAGCTCTAAATACAGCCACGATAAGAGTACCAATGCTTAGGACTACGAGATTCGTCAGCATTGCTTTTTCCGCAATCTTCTTTGCCCTTTTATATCTCTCAGCACCAACGTTTTGTCCCACCATTGTTCCCATGGCCATACTTATTCCATCAGCTATGGCAAACATGAAGTGAGTAAGCCTATCTCCTATTGTATATGTGGCAAAAGCAACAGTCCCGTAGATATAGATTATCCTTGTTAGTACTACAAATCCAAAAGCATCAGCAGAAAAGCCTACACTTGAAGGTATCCCTACTCTGAAAATACGCTTATAAAAGTCCCAGTCAGGCTTAAGGTTCTCGAGACTCAAATGTATTCCTACCTTTCCCTTAAAAAGTAGATAACCTCCAATCAATGATCCAACACTATTTGAAAACATGGTTGCTACAGCAGCACCTATAACTCCAAATTCCGGAAAACCAAGCCATCCAAAAATTAAGAGAGGATCAAGAAGGATGTTAAGGAAAACCGTAAACATGTTAATCTTTACTGGAGTCTTAGTATCTCCAACTGCTCTAAGAAGGAAATTAAATGCAAATAACGTAAATGAAAATGGAATTCCAATAAATATTACTCTAATATAACCAAGGGCATAGGGGTAAACTTCAGGCGTAACATTCATAAAATCAAGTGCGAAGGGAGTTATAATCAAACCAAATATTGCAACAAAAGCTGAAAAAAGCATCATAAGTGAATACAGTGCACCAGCAGCACGATTGGCCTTCTTGTAATCCTTCGCCCCAATGTATTGACTCACAAATGCAAATCCAGCAGTTGCAAATCCCATCCCAATGCTCATGAAAAACCATACAAGTGGCCAGGAAGTCCCTGGAGCGGAAAGCTCCTCTGTACCAAGTCTACCAAGCCAAAATGTATCTGTTAAATTATAAAGAACTTGAACCATATTATTAATAATCAATGGATAAGCTAACTTAAGCATAGTTTTCTCTATGTGGCCTTCCACGATCTCCTGTCGCATTGCTTGAATCTTCTCTCCATCCAAATCCTTCACCTGCTGAAGATTTAGTGTTCATTTACAATAATTCTTCTGCTCAAAATTGAACACATAAGACTATCAAACAAGAATCGAAACGTTATTATAAAAAGTTTACTATGGATAAATTGTCCTTATAAAAAACCATGTAATAAGACCCCAAACTCCTCCCACTCTAAATGACAATACTTGAAAAAGAGTAATAAAAGAATTAGAAAGCTCAGAATTCGAGCTCTTCATCCTTGTAGAGTTGTCTTCTAGCATTTTCAAGCATGATCCTTTGTTCCTCTCTTGCAACCACTTGTTTTATGAGTTGTACTGCATCTGGGTTGGCTGAAAGACTGTCAATTCCAAGCCTAACGAGGATCTTTGCCATCTTTGGATCACTTGCAGCTTGTCCACAAATACTTGTCTCAACCCCGTACTTCTTACATACCTTGATAACGTGCTTTATTAATTTGAGAACTGCTGGGTGAGTTTCATCGAATAGCTTGAAGACCCTCTCGTTGTCTCTATCGATAGCGAGTGTGTACTGAGTGAGGTCGTTTGTACCAAAGCTTATGAAATCGAGGCCTTCTTTACAGAGGTCCTCAATAATGAGTGCTGAAGAGGGTGTTTCAACCATAACACCAAATTCAACGTCTTTGTGTGGCTCAAGACCAACTTCTCTTGCAAGTCTCTTTGCTTCTCTGAGCTGCTCAACGTGGCTGACGAGTGGAAGCATTACACCAAGGTTGTCGTAACCTTCATCAACAAGCCTCTTAATGGCCTTGAACTCGGTCTTTAGAAGCTCTGGTTGATCAAGCCCTCTCCTAATTCCTCTCCATCCAAGCATTGGGTTTCTCTCTTCTGGCTCGTCCTCTCCACCAGGAAGTTCTCTGAATTCGTTTGTTGGGGCATCAAGTGTTCTATACCAAACCCTTCTTGGATAGAACGCCGTTGCTACTGTCCTAATACCTTCTACAAGTCTCTCTATGAGCTCTTCTTCCCTTCCCTCTTTGATGAATTTCACTGGGTGAGCACCAACACCAAGGATCATGTGCTCTGCCCTGAGCAACCCCACCCCGTCGGCTCCAGTTGCAGCCGCTCTCTCTGCAACTTCAGGCATTGAAAC
>QMUF01000196.1 GCA_003663525.1 Thermococci archaeon
ACCTTTATATTTTCTCCTTCTAAAACAAGTCGGGGATGAAAAATGCTTCCGGGAAAAGTTCCTCCAGAAGTTCTCGAAAAAACCGTCTTTGACCGTTTGGGAGTTAACGACGAGAGAGTTATCATAAAATCAGGTGTGGGAATTGATGCTGCAGCAATTGATTTCGGAGACAGTGTTCTGGTTGCCACAAGTGACCCCATTACCGGGGCTGAGAAACATATTGGATTTTACGCTGTGAATGTAAATGCAAATGACGTTGCGACTTTTGGGGCCAAACCGAAATGGTTCTTAGTGACAATACTTCTTCCTGAAAATGCAGATGAAGAGCTCCTCGAAAAAATCATGGAAGATATGCATAAGAGTGCTGGAAGGTTAGGTATCTCCATAGTGGGAGGTCACACTGAAGTTACAGTAGGCCTAAACAGGCCAATAGTCATAGGCACAATGCTTGGGGAAGTCAAAAAAGACCAGCTTGTAACTTCAAATGGGGCCAAGCCCGGGGATGTAATAATACTCACAAAAGGGGCTGGAATTGAAGGGACTTCAATAATAGCAAGCGAAAATGAAGAAGAACTAAAGAAAGTCTTTGGAAAAGAGCTTGTTGAAAATGCCAAAAGGTTCCTACAAAAGATTAGTGTTGTAAAGGAAGCTCTAATAGCAGCAGAGATCGGAGTTCACGCTATGCATGATCCCACAGAGGGTGGAATTGCAAATGGCTTCCACGAAATGGCCGACGCTGCCGGACTTGGCTTTAGAGTTTACTATGAGGAAATTCTTATAGCAGAAGAAACCAGAAAGCTGTGCGAACACTTCAAGCTAGATCCACTCGCTCTAATAAGCTCGGGCTCCCTTTTAATTGCAGCGCCACCAGAAAAAGCTGAAAAGGTTGTGGAGGCAATAAGAAGGAAAGGAATCGAAGCTGCAATAGTGGGAGAGTTCTTGGAAGACAATAATATAAAAGTCATTGTGAAAGATGGAAAAGAAGTCCCGCTAAAAAGACCTGAAACAGACGAAATTTGGAAACTCTTTTAAAGTTTTTTCTTACTATATATGGTGATCATGTGGCCGATGTGAAAATGGCAAGAACCCTCATAAAAGTTGGGGGGATTTTAAGTGTCATAGAGCCATTCTTCATAGCAGTTCTCCTTCTGCTCACAGTGATAGGAATTTTGTTCGCAATACCATTCGCAATCCTTGGCTACTGGATATACAAAAGAACCGAAGGATGTACTGAATTCATTGAAAATGGAGAGTACAAAAATGCTTCTTTTATCATTTCATTCTTTGTGATCAACCTCATGCAATCACCAGATGGAAAAAGCTAAAAGCCATTTATAGTCTTTTTGTATAGGTGAAAAGATGAGTGAAGGAACTCCCCCACTACTTGAAAAAATACTAGAAAATTGGAAGGGGAAAAAGGTTGCCCTTGCAGTTGGAGGAGACCATTCCTTTACGGGAACCCTCGAGGAATTTGATGAAGAGATTGTTGTGCTTAAGAACGTTATAGATGTTGTTGGAAACCAGGGGAAGTCTTTGATAGTTAAAATAGACGACGTCAACTGGATAATGCTCTTGGAGTGATTAAAATGAAAGCTATGGCCTTTGTTGGATTCAAAAAGAGTGGAAAAACCACAGTGGTTGAGAATGTCGCTAAAGAATTGAAAAAGCGAGGTTACAAGGTTGGAATAGCAAAAAGCATGCACACCAACTTTGACAAAAAAGATAGCGATACATGGAAATTCAAAAAAATAGCGGATTATGTACTTGTGAGAGCCCAAGAAACCGATGCGCTCCTTTTTGACACAAGAGACCTAAATTCCCTCCTTTCAATGATGCCAGAAGTTGATTTCCTCCTTCTAGAAGGATTCAAAGATGCTAAACACATCCCCAAGATAATCTGCGCCAAAATTGAGGAAGAAGTCAAGGAACTTAATGATGGTTTGGCCATAGGGATCAGTGGAATCATTGCAAACAAAGGTATAGAAAAGGTAAATGGCCTCCCCGTTATCAATGCTCTAGAAACTCCAGGAAAAATCGCCAATTTAGTCGAAGAAAAAGGGTTTATATTGCCGAATATCAACTGTCGTATGTGTGGGTTTGACTGCTATAAAATGGCGAAGTTAATTGTAAAGGGCGAGAAGAGTGTCAAAGACTGTGTTGTCTTAAGCTCAAAGCCCCGAGTAATGGTAAAAATAGATGGAAAAGAGCTTCCAATGAAAGATTGGGTTCAGGAACTTGTAGAAAAAACCATCAAAGGTATGCTTTCTGCTATGAAGAGCTATAAAGAAGGAAAAATCATTGAAATTGTTATAAAAACTGAGTGAGTTCACTCTACTTTCACTTCTATTCTTTTAACTTCCCCATCTTTAAGAATAAAAGCTGCATATTGGGCCAAGTTATTCACTATTAACCAAACATTGCGCCAAGCTTTCATTCTCTTCAAATCTTTTTGTGAAGGATATGGCGGAAAGCTAACGTGAGAGTGAAAAATACCCACTATATCTTTATTCTTTTTTTCAGCACTTTCAAGGACTTTGAGAGTTTCTAAAGGGTCTATTTCAAATTCATGAGAAGAGCTTAATATATTTTTCTCGAAAACAATGTAATCTACAAAAACCTTCTCTCCCTCCTCCCTACCAACTAAAAATCCACATATCTCTATATTTTCTTCACGAGCCCTTTTCAATATGGTGTTCAGATGTACATGTTTTATAAAAAGACACTTCATAATAGCTTCTCCATATTCCATCCTTAAATATTTTCTGTTCATTGGTGTACTTAGTTGTACAAAAAAGCTTATATTTTTATTTACAAATGTCAAACCTCCAAGATGCATGCTCATACTGAATTTGATGAGGTGACAAAAATGCTTGCAAGAATAGTTTATTACAAAAGCAGTACAATCCCTGAAGAAAAAATAATAGCTGTTAATAAGATTGAAAAAGGTATTGAGATGGCGAGAAAAAACTTAGGTGGAGACATTGTCG
>QMUF01000197.1 GCA_003663525.1 Thermococci archaeon
GTGTATCTCCAGCTCAAGTGTTCAAATGCCCATCAAACTCCTCGCTTTTCACAAAGCTGGCATACCTATTTTTATCAAGTCTCTTACTTACATATGGCCCCTCCTTTCTATAACCAAACTTTTTGTAGTACCCCCTAACACCAACACCGCTTATGACAAGCATCTTCTTCACGTCGAACTCCTCCCCCGCTATTCTCTCTGCTTCGGCTAAAAGCTCCCTTCCATAACCCCTGTGCTGCCATTCGTACTTCGGCTTTCCACCTATTGGTACCAGCGGCCCGTAAACGTGGAGTTCTCTAACTATAGCAGACGGACAACAGTTTATTTCCTTCCTGTGAGCTTTTTCACTCGGTATCCTAAGTCTTATGAAACCAATTAGAATATCGTTCTTCACATCCTCAAAGCTCAAAAATACCTCATGACCTTCACTTGCCTCATAAGCCTCTCTAAGAAGTTTGATGTGTTCGATTTCTGGCTGGACTCCAAACTTCTGCATCTGATGCCCGACTTCTCTGAACCTTATCTCCCTCGGCCTTATACCTCTCTTTATGAGCTCATTAAAGACCAGCTGACCCAGATTGGAGTGCTTTACACCTGCTTCAACAAGCTGCACCGGGATGTCCCTCTGGATCCTCATAACTCTAACCCACTTTGGCAACATCTTGTAAACTTCAACAAGCAATTCCACAGCTTCTTCGGTGGTATATGGCCTGTATTTTCCTTCTTTATACCACCTATAAAGGAGCGTATCCTTCGTAACCAATGTGGGATAAATCTTGAGCATATCGGGCCTGAAGCGTTCGTCCTCAAAGATTATCTGAAATGCCTTTAAGTCCCTCTCAAAGTTGCTTCCCGGTAAGCCTGGCATCATGTGGTAGTTTATCTTGAGACCGGCATCTTTGAGAAGCTGCGTAGCCCTTACTGTATCCTCAACGGTATGTCCCCTCTTTACTCTTTCATAAATGAAGTTAAACACTGTCTGAACGCCAAGCTCTACTCTCGTTGTTCCAAGCTTCAGCATTCTATCGATTTGCTTTTCCATAGCCCAGTCAGGCCTTGTTTCAATCGTCAATCCCACCATCCTGACTTTTGCCTTTTCATTTTTCCTCTGCTCCTCTTCGAGATAGTAGTAAGGTTTCTTGTGAGTTCTCTCCCAAGCTTTTCGGAAGAGAGGATCCTCAGCAATCTCACCAAAAAGAATTGCTTTCCTGATTTTTTCCTCAAGGTTCTCCACGTCCTTAAAGTAAGGAAAGTCATTCATAGCTTTAAAGGCTTCTTTTACAAACCACTCTTGGTAATCCAGATCCACAGCGGGGAAAGTTCCACCCTGTATAATAACTTCGACCTTGTCTATATCATGGCCAATGTCATAGAGCTGCTTTAGGCGGTTCATCATTATAAGGTAAGGGTGGTAAACATTCTGAAGAGCCCTCAAAGCCGAGGGTTCTTTTCCAGTATAGCTCTGCGGAGAACCTTCACTTGGCCCCCCGGGGCAGTAAATACACCTACCATGGGGACATGAGAAAGGCTTTGTCATCATAGCCACAACGGCCACTCCACTTATAGTTCTTGTTGGCTTCTTCTTGAGAAACTCCTTAAACTTCTCCCTCTGGTCTTTACTCATCACCCTGAGAATATCTGAATTAGTAGGGAGCTTACTTAAGTGGTATTTCCTAGCTATTTTAACCTTAAACCTGTTAAGTTGATCTCTATCCTTAATCTCGCCAGATATTATCGCCTTTGCAATTTCCTCGCAGGCTTTTCGATATTTTTCTTCCATCCTCATCACGTTCATAAAATAGTATGGGCATTTAAAAGCCTTCACCTGAAAGTGTTTTAAGCAGTAGAGAATACTAATTTCGGTGAAGAAAGATGGTTAACAGAGATGAAATTGTGAACTTTCTTGATGAGTATCTGAACGTCTTAGCCTTTCCAGACAAGTCTCGAAATGGTCTGCAGGTGGAAGGAAAAGAGGAAGTTGAAAAGATTGCCTTTGCCGTCGATGCCTGCATGGATACCTTTATTAAAGCCCGTGCATTCGGCGCTGATATGCTCATAGTTCACCATGGCCTTATATGGGGAGGCATAGAATACGTTAGGGGGCTTGTGCAGAAAAGGCTCAAGTTCCTTCTTGAGAACGAACTGAACCTCTATGCAGCTCATCTTCCCCTTGACCTTCATCCCGAAGTAGGAAACAACGCCCAACTTTTGAAACTTTTGGAATTGGAACCAAGAGAACCCTTTGGAAGCTATAACGGCTTAAACATAGGTTATATATCCGAATTTGATGAACCAAAACCGCTGCCTTTAGTTGCTCAAATACTCGTGGAAAAGCTGAAAACTGACTATGTGAAGGCTTATGAATTCGGAGTTGAGGAGATAAGGAGAGTTGGCGTTGTAAGCGGCAGAGGAGGGTTCGGCATACCAGAGGCAATAGAGAAAGGGGTGAACCTCTTCATAACGGGAGAATTTTTACATGACGACTATCACACGGCAAAAGAAGGAAGGTTAAGCGTTATAGCAGCCGGGCACTATGCAAGTGAAACTCTAGGGGTTAAAGCCCTAATGCCCATCCTAAGAGAAAAGTTTGGAGTTAAAACGGTGTTTATTGACAACCCAACGGGGTTGTAAGACCATTGTTCCTCATCAAAGACCTCACACCTTAGGAAAGATAAGAGACTTTCTATTTTCATCTTCTTTTTCTGAAGCTCTGAGCTTAAGTATCACATAAAGCTTTCCAGAGACATACTAGACATGCTAAAGCATTTCCTCTTGCACACGAGCCAGCCAAAGCTTTATTTTGTGTATCTAACTCCTGGTTCTTTTTATGGAATGAATGAGGATGCTGAGCGCTCCTGAAGCGGTTGCCACTATGCCATAGTACATTAATGGGATTTTATTTTCGTTAGAGTAGAATGAAGCAAGGATTAAAAGAAGCCCAAGTATAAGGACAAGCACTCGAATGGTTTGTAATGAAGGCACCTCA
>QMUF01000198.1 GCA_003663525.1 Thermococci archaeon
TCCCAATCTCTTTTTTATCGACTTTGGCCATGTCAGCAATTTCATCTAGAGTTCTGGGGACTTTCAGCAACCTGCACGCAGCGTAAACACAAGCTGCGATAACGCTCTCAATTGACCTTCCTCTTATAAGGCCTTTTCTAACAGCATCCCTATATAAACGGGCCGATTCTTCTTCAACGTGCTTTGGAAGATTTAATCTCGCACCAAGTCTATCAAGCTCGCTTAAGGCAAATGCAAGATTTCTCTCTGCGGCGTCACTAACCCTAAGCCTGCTCTGCCATTTCCTAAGACGATATATCTTTTCTCTCATTAAGCCCTTAACATTCCTGTCATACCCTATATCTGTTGAAAGACCCTTATCATGAAGTAAAATGCTTTCTGGCGCACCAGTTCTGGAGCGTTTTTCTCTTTGAGAAGCATCAAAAGCTCTCCATTCAGGGCCCATATCAATCATATTCTCTTGAATTACAAATCCACAGTTTGCACAGATTACTTCACCCCTTTCCGGGTCGTAAACAAACTTATCGGAGCCGCAAACTGGGCAAATCCTATGCTTAGTCACAATTACACCCCCACGGTCAGTAGCCTTGTCAATCCATATATATAAACCTTAAGTTTTTTCAAGCGTAACGATTGAATTCGTTATCCATTTTACATGCTCTTGTTTAAAGGTAATCTTCTCAAGGACTCTAACATCTTCATTAACAATATTCACATAAATCCACAGGAAGACTGGATCTTTCTCACTCCCAACAACACGATTCCTGTAAAGAAGGTCAAGAGTTCCATCACTACTTTTCCTAGCTGATAGAGGTTTCCAAATATCCAAACTAACTTCTCCCTTATCATTGAGTCTCTCGACTATCTCTCTAATTTTCACTTTTGTTTCACCACTTAATTCTAAACTCTTTCCTTGTTCTGGCATCAACTTGAGCTAAAATCTTTTTAAGTTTTTCATCTGTAATTCTTTCAGTTATCTGTCCAGCTTGATAAAGTTGAACAAGTATTAACTCCACTTGCCTTGCAAGTTCCGGCCTAACCAGCTTAACTCTTGCCAATCTTTCCCTCGCCTCTGAAGTAAGAATTTGCTTCATTATGGTCTGCAATTGGGCCTCTAATTCCATCTCCCGCCTTATCTGTTCCTCTTCCGCTTTCTTTTGCTCAGCAAGTTTCTTTTGAAGCTCTAAAAGTTTTTTCTTCCTAATTTCCTCTATATCCTCAGCCATTCTATCACCCTCAACAAAAGTTATTTTAAAAGGTTATTGGAAAGTGCTGATTAAAGGCAAAAGATGAGAGAATATCAATACTTCTTAAGTTCTGGAATTGCTTCCTCAAGCTCTTTCTTGAGATCTGTGGCAGCTTTGTCAAGAAAGCTTCTTCCCTTTGGTGTGACTACTCTACCTTCCCCAGGAATCTTTGTGATAAATCCAGCAACTTCAAGTTGTTGAAGTGCTTTCCTGATAATACTTCCGCTTCCTTTGTAAAAGTGCTCAGGTGCATGACCCCTGTTTTTCCTTCCACCATACCATGTCCTTAATCTTTCAATGCCAACTGGGCCATCAACATAGACCTTCCTGAAAACTGAAGCGACTCTATAATACCACCAATCATCTTGGTCTGGTATTCTTTCTTTGTGACTGCCAGTTTTAACGAATGGTGCCCACTCAGGTGGTTTTATCTCAGGAATTTCCTTTAACTTTTGAGCTACCCTCTCAACGAGTAAATCACCAGGAACATCATAAACTGTCGCCATTTTTTCACTCCCTCCCCTTCTTGAACTTCTTTCTAAATTGAGCAATATCGAGCTTGACCTTTTTAACGGGTTTTTCTTCCCGCCTCTCTTTCGAGACTTCCTTAAGCTTAAGCTTCTTTAAATACTTTTCCCATCCCTCTCTGGGACGGAACAATATAAACCTTTTGCCCCTTACATCAATGAGCTCGCTATCAGTAAGTTCTGCAACTTTTTCTGCTATGGATCCTCTATCCATATCTGTAGAGATGAATACTCCTTTTCTTATTTCCACTTTTAATATACCATCTTTTTTTAGTTGGGTATCAATTTCACTGATCACGCTTTCTTCCAACCCCCTTTTCCCAACCCATGCTTTAGGCTCAATATCATGATATTTGGCTTTTATGGCCCGTCTCACTTTTCCAGGCAAACGTTTTTCCACCTCTCTCACCTCTCTCCAAAGTCTCGCCCCACTTCGGACGTGAAGGTTTTTAGGAGAAGGGCTTTTTAAATTTTCCCTAGTCCACTACCCAATTTTGAGCAAAAATCCTTTTAACTTTTAGTCTTAACGTTGTAATGGTGACGGCTATGAAAGTGCTCTTTTTAACTGCAGACACTTTTGAAGATTTGGAATTGCTCTACCCCGTCCACAGGATTAAGGAAGAAGGACACGAAGTATACATTGCAAGTAACAAAGAGGGTACGATAAGCGGAAAACACGGGTATTCTGTGAAGGTTGACATGCTTTTTGATGAAGTAGATCCCGATGAGTTCGATACTCTTGTTCTGCCGGGAGGGAGAGCCCCAGAGATCGTAAGGATATACCCCAAAGCAGTGAAAATAGCTAAAAAGATGTTTGAGACTGGTAAACCCGTGGCAAGTATATGTCACGGCCCTCAGGTTCTGATATCTGCAGGTGTTCTTAAAGGAAGAAAAGGGACATGTGCCGTCACAATAAGGGATGATCTCATAAATGCCGGAGCAGAGTACATCGACAAAGAAGTAGTTGTCGATGACAACTGGGTGAGCTCAAGACATCCTGGTGACCTCTACGCATGGATGAGAGAATTCGTGAAGCTTTTGAAGTGAATTAATTCCCTTGCCTTTTTCTTTAAGACACAATCCGCTGCAGGGAAGATGCGAATTTAATTCCTTTTGATGTGTTTTAAAAAAGAACTACAATTAATAAAATCCGA
>QMUF01000199.1 GCA_003663525.1 Thermococci archaeon
AACTTAAGGGGATTAAGGAGAGCTACATTATCAAGGAACTTGAGATCAAAAGGAAAATCAGCAATAATTATCTTGATATTTCTTTCTTGGGCAATCTTCCTCAACTTTTCCTCGTCTGGGAAAAAGAGCTCTCTAAGAGAGCCTTCTATTGGCGCGTGTTCCATTTTTGGAAAGGTGTATTTGATTCCGACTCTCTCGGCTTCTAGGCCAACTTTTTCAGCAAAACCTACCATGGCTTTTGCATTAAAGCTGAGGAACACGAGGGCCCTCCCATTATTGTGAAGAGTGGGCCATTTCCGAGGAGGGAAGTTAAGCTCTGCTTCTATTATAGGAGCCAGAAAGTCGAGAAGAGTATCTTTGATTCTCCTCAAGTTCTCTTCTAATTTTTTTCTCTTTATGATGAGGTCAAGTTTTGAGTAAACGGTAACTTGTTTTATTCCAAGTTCTTCTCTGAGTTTTCCAATTACGAAGCTGTTTCCAATGATTGCACTTTTATCACTTCTATCTTTAGCGATTATAAATAATTTGTCTTCCTCTTCATCATACCTTACTTCGTCTATCACAAAGGGTACTGTTGGAAAACCGTTATCTTCCCTTATTCTATTGATCCTCTCTGCTATTTCTTCTTTGCTAAACATTAACTCACCCGATAGGCTTTTGTACACTCGTAAATTTCTTGAGCGATTTTTAAGGCTTCTTCTTTGTTGTCTGTTTCTTTCACTATTATCTTCCCACTTGGAAATATGCTGATATCGTATGCTTTTCTTACAAGAGCTAGAAACCTTGTTACTCTTTTTATTTGATATCCTCTCTCAGCTAGGCATTCACATACTTCTTCTAGATCAAGATCAAATTTCTCTTGAGGGGTGATGTTTATGGCCTTCATGCTTGTGCATGGTTTTGCAACTAACATAGAATCACCAGTAAGAAATTTATGAGTGTGGGTTCATAAATTTAATTGAAAAAAGAAAAATCCAGAAAAACTCATCTTTTCCATAGTGCGGCCCCTAAAACTAAGAGTGCCAAAAGAGCTCCTAGAGGGAGAATAATTTTTGTTAAATTCTTGTCTGTGTTTGTGCCAATATCTTGAATAGTTTTTTGGTCTTCAAGATCTTGGAGGATAAAACTTATTTGCACTTCACCTGCGGGCATTGTTATTTTGTTTTCTTCTACTTCAAGGGGTGACTCACTCATATCCACCAAACTTGCTTCTTCAGGTAAAATTACATCTACTGGAGCTTCTGATTTTAATGAAAGAGTCCAAACAAGGCCTTCTTTGCTCATTAGATCTGGAGTGGAGTATGTTATTTTTACTATTTGAGAGTTTTGAACGGTTATTGTGATCTCGTTTCCCTCTATGGAATACTCGAGGGGGGTTCCATTTACATCGGTAACAAATACATCCCCATAGTGAGAGCCTAATAAAGGAACTGTAACTTGAGTTGCATAGTCATCCACGGGTACTTCAATTTCCACAGTTGCATACCCATCTCCATAGGGTGTAATGCCTATGCTCTGGGCATTCACAAGAGGGATGAAAAGCAAAAGGGCAAGTAGAACTCTCTTCATTCATTTCACCTCCACAAAAATTTAAAGAAATCAAGCGTGCCTTAGGATAAACTCGTCGACCTTGTGGAGCATGTCTAAGGCTATTGCGAAATGCATCTTAGCTTCTGCGGGTTTCTTGTGTTTAAGGAGTTCAATTCCAAGTCTTGTCTCTTGTATGGATGTTTTGAGCTGAAGTTCTGCTCTCCTGGTGTCTACTCCCCTTCTTCTAAGTTCTCTTAAGGCCTTTGAATCTTTTTGGATTCTTATTGTCATCTCCTTAAGGAATGCCTTTAAGTCCTTCATTCTCTCTTGGACTTCTCTTTCATGGGACTTTCTCTGAAGGAAGGCTATTGCCCTATGGAATTCTTTTATTGTTTCTGTATTCTCTCTCATAACTTGAAGAGCCTCATCGTATTTCCCTTCATCTGCAAGGGCCTTAACTTCATTATAAACCTCTTTAAATGCTTCGAGTCTCTCTTGGAGCTCATGAGCGTCGTAACCCTTTTCTTTTGCTATTTCAACGACTTTCTCTGCTATTTCTATCCCTCTTGCACCTTTCTCTAGGAATTCATTTACTATTTTGTCTGCATTTGCTTCTACAAGCTCTTTTCTGATTCTTCTAAGTTCTTCATCTAAGGCAGCTTTCTTTTCTCTAGCGATTTCGAGATCTTCCCTAGCTTTTTCAAAATCTTTAGCTTTTATGTCTTCCAGCACAGCCTTATATGCATCTTTAGTCTCTTGTAAGAGCATCGTTGCATTTCCCACGTCAATCCCCTGTCTCTGGGCAATTTCTATTGTCTTTTCGGCCATTCTGAAGTAGCCTTCCATTCTCTTTATCTCTTCCGGAACTCGTTCTCTAAGCTCCCCCTTTCCTTCTTTAAATCCTTTTAACACTTCTCTGTAGTGGTGCATTGCAGTGAGGCCGTTTATTATTGTGTTGTAATAGTCTCCACTTTCATATGCATTCATGGCAACTTCTTTATATTGTTCCGCTAACTGGTAGTGTCTCATGATACTTGAGTTCTCAGGAAGATTTACATTATTAATTAACTTTGTTGTTATGTTGTTCAATCTTTCAAGGGCAACAACAATGTAATTGGCTATCCTTTCTTCTTGAGTTATATTTTGGATTTCAGGAGGTAGGGGTTCTGTTTCATTTTCTATAGTGGCATTTTCATCTGCTAGGCTCAAACCTGCAGGGATTATGCTCCCCACCAACAGGGCCATTAACAACCAAACCTTCAACCACTTCATGTCCATCACCATCCTTAACTAGGCTTTTTACTTATTTTAGGAACTCGGTGAAAAGAACGTTCCGGAACGTTTCATTTTCATTTTAAGCCTTTTTTAGTAAGTTTTATGGGATTAAATT
>QMUF01000200.1 GCA_003663525.1 Thermococci archaeon
GTGCATGGTGACTTAACAACATCAAATATGATTCTCAGAGGAGGAAAAATCTACTTCATTGATTTTGGCCTTGCTGAATTTGACTCATCTCTTGAGGCCCAAGGTGTTGATCTCCATCTCCTCAGAAGGGCTATGGAGAGCACGCATTACAAGTGGTTTGAAAAAGGGTTTGAAGAGGTTTTAAAGGGCTATGAAGAGATTAGAGGCCCAGAGAAGAGGAAAGAAGTTGAAGCGAAATTAGACGAAATCGAGAGCCGTGGCAGATACAGAGAGAGGAGCTGGGTTAAGGGTTAGTCCTTAAAAGCCTCCCACACTCTCTCAAAAATTTCTTTCTCCTTCCCACGCTTTTTCTTTGCTAGTCTTTCCACAATAAGCTCAGGAGTGCTTTTTCCTAATACTCCAAATTTGGGCTGCCTATCCACTATTAAGTTAAGATTCTCATCCAACCCCTGGGCCTCGATTCCATCAACCCTCGCGAAGGGAAGTTCCCTCTTTAAGTCTTCTCCTAAGTGCGAGACAATCACAACATAAAACTCCCTTTCATGCGCTATCTTCAAAAGTTCACCAATGATCTTCACAGCAGCCCCAGGTTCGGTTATCGCCTCAAATTCATCTATAAGGATGAGCTTTTTACCTTCTTTTACGAGGGAACGGGCAAATGAACGCAGAGCAGTTTCAAATGCTCCTGCCCCATAGGAAGAGCGCTTCCTCCTAAAGAAGAATAGCTCGTCTAGAGGTTCTACCCATGCCTTTTCCGCAGGAACTGGGAAACCCATATGGGCCAAGATCACTATTTGACTTATGAGCTCCAGTAGCGAAGTTTTCCCACCACTATTCGCTCCCGTTAATATTACCACTCTTTTACCATTCAAGCCGTTTAAATGAGCAACCTCTCCAACAGCATAGCTTACTGGTTGAGGATTCCTAATAAACAAATGCCTGCCATTGATAAACCCAATGCCTCCATCAATCAGCTCCGGAAAAGTGAAACCTTGGGTAAATTCACTAACGGCCCTCAAAAATTCCAGTTCATAAGCCCTTTTTAGCTCCTCTCTAAGTTGAGGTATTAAAGGCCTTATTTTTCTCAAAACCTCACGACTCTTTAAATAAATCTCCATCTTTATTTCTCTCTCAAGCTCACTTCCCATGGCCTCAATTCGCTCAGTAGGAACCTCAACTGGATAGAGACTCTCCCTCGAGAATATCTCCACATCAATTTCAAGCAAATTGCTCAATCGCTCTTCGCTTTTAACCATTTCTTCAAGAATCTTGTTCTCAACTTGGGAAAAATGAGAGAAAATTGATTCATAATCCCCCTCTTTTAACTTCTTTAGAAAATCCAGTAGGTCTTTCCCACTGAGTGTTAGGCTGAATTCTTTTAATAGTTCCTCAATACGCTCGTTAAGGCGTTTTTCTTCCTCTCTCACTATTTCCTCAAGTTCACTCAATAACTTTCTCTTTTTCATCACATTCTCTATTTCCCTTAAATGTACAAGTATTTCATTTGAAACACTATCCTCTCCTAAGAGGGCCTTTATATTTGATAATGCTTTTAAAACATCTTTGTTTTCCCATAATGGCAAGATATAAAGCTCAGGAGCAATTTCAGCAATTGAAAGACTCACATCAATTCCATATCCAATGGTACCCAGTATAATAGTATAGCCATCTAAAGGTTCAGAAGAGACATCACAAACTTCTAAGGCTCGTGCTTTTTCTAATTCACTATCATCAACGACAAGGAGCCTATCATGTAAATAATCTCTTCTGAACCTAATGGGTCTTATTTTAGCAAGAAATTCTTTAAGCTCTGGCCTGATTTTTGGAAGGTTTTTCTTCAAATATTTCTGTCTTCCTATAATCTCCTCTTTGTTATTCGTGGGGGAAAACTTCTCAAGATAGACTAAGCTTTCTTTGAGCTGTATTCGACTTTTTATTTCATCTCTTATGCCTTTATAAATGGCTTTGGCTTCAGGGTTTAACTTCATCTTACTACAACTCTATTTATTACATACATAAAACTATTTTCTAAATCCTTCGGTTCATTCTTTTATTTTCTCAACGACTCTAATATCCTCAATCCTTGTAAATGGATACTGGCCCTTTTCATCTTTTTCCACAGCCTTAACCATGTCCCAGATTGTTAATAGAGCCACGCTCACACCTGTTAAAGCCTCCATTTCCACACCTGTCTTGTAGTAAGCCCTAACTTCACACGTTGCTTCTATGTAATCCTTCCCAAATTCAAATGTTATATCAACTCCAGTTAATGGGATAGGGTGACATAACGGAATTATCTCCCAAGTTCTTTTTACGGCCAAAATACCTGCAATCTGAGCACTAGCTATCACATTCCCTTTCTTGGTTTTTCCCTCTTGAATAAGCCGTATGGTTTCTGGTTTTAACCTTATTCTACCTTTTGCAATAGCTTTTCTGAATACTACATCTTTTTGTCCTACTTCCACCATTTTGACACCTTTTTCATTAACATGAGTTAGTTCCATTTTTCCTCACCATATTTTTCTTTATTCAAGAAAGGTATTTAAGCTTTGAAGAGAAAAACTATTTTGAAGTATGAGGTTTGAAGTATGAGGTGATCAAGATGGAGGAATTTATTATTTCTACAACTGAAAATGTGCCTGGATATAAAGTGGTCAAAGTTCTCGGTGTCGCAAGAGGTGCAACTGTAAGGGCAAAGCACCTTGGAAAGGACATTTTGGCAGGTTTAAGAAACATCGCTGGTGGCGAGGTAAAGGAATATACCGAAATGCTTGCTGAAGCGAGAGAGGTGGCCCTTGAAAGAATGATTCAAGATGCTAAAAAAAGAGGGGCAAATGGAATTATCGGAGTAAGATTCATGACTTCTGCTGTTGCTTCTGGAGCGGCAGAAATATTCGCTTATGGA
>QMUF01000201.1 GCA_003663525.1 Thermococci archaeon
ATGCTTGCAGCCATGTCTCCATATTGTGTTCTGTGGCCCTCATCTATGAATACCACAACATCCTTTCGAGTCATTATTGTTTTATTTCTTTTACTCAGTTTTATGAGCTCTTCTCTAACTTCTCTAAGCTCTTCTTCTCTGAATTTGTGGATGAGAGTTATAAAGATGCCTCTTTTTCCATCGGCATGCATAAGCACTTCTTTGAGCTTGTTTATTGAACCTATAACTTCAAAGCTCAGGCCGACAGACTTAAGCTCTCCTGCAAGCTGGTCTTCAAGCTCTTTTCTATCGACTATAAAAAATATGGTTGGATTTCCAAGGAGTCTCTTTATTTTATAGGCTGAGAAGATCATGGTAAGAGTTTTACCGCTTCCCTGCCAGTGCCAGATTAGCCCTTTGTTTCTGTAATTTTCCTCTCTGGCATATTTAACGGCCCTCTCGACTATTAGGTTAGAGGCCTCGTATTGCATATACCTTGGAAGAACTTTAGTTATGATGCCTTTGTCTTCTCTATAAAAAATGAAGTATCTTAGTGCGTCTAAGAGAGATGGGGGGTTTAGGAGTTCCATCAGATTGTCCAGATCATCAAAGTATTTACCTTTCCATTCGTACACGGGAACATTTTTGAGTCCTGAGACATTTGGAAAGTAAACCACTTTATCTCCAATTGCAATACTGAACTGGACATATTTGAAAAGGTTTGGCAGATCCTCTTCATAAGCTTTTATCTGTTGATAAGCAAGTTTCCAGCTTCTTTTCATTTGTTTGCACTCTACAGCGACCAAGGGGATGCCATTGATGTATAAGAGGGCGTCTAAAATTCTAAGCTGTTTTCCCGTTTGTCTAACCTGATTGGCAACTAGAAAATCATTGTTTTCGGTGTTATTGTAGTCAATAAGTGCTATTTGCTGTGGGTTTCCCTCTTCATCCTTTATTGGCACTCCTTCTTTTATGTAGTGTAAAATCTTTCTAGCACCTTCAATGCTTGTAGGGGTAGTAGTTAATATTGTTAAAGCCATTTGGGCTTCTTTGTCACTTACATTATTAATTCTCTTGATGGCTTCTATTAATCGAGAGGTTAGAAGAGGTTCGTTCTCCCCTTCAAGAACTTCATTTCCCTTTTTATATTGCCAGCCTACTGAGGTGAGCCTTTCAATTATAGGCCTCTCGCACTGCTCCCACTCCACCATATTTAACACCAAATTTATTATGGAGAATCAATAACCTCAAGGAAGTCAACTTTCCTAAAATCCCCATCAAAAGTTGCTATCTTCTTTATCCCATAGTGTTTACATGTAGCGGCTATTATTGCATCATTGGTCAAAAGGGTGTATTTCTCTCCGATCTCCGCAGATAATTCAAGTATTTCCCAGTTGACTTCGACAATCTTTAAAAGTTCATTTTTTATTAATAGCGAAATTGAATGTTTGACCTTCCCGTAGGCCCAAGTATATTTGTTCAAATGCTTTTTTAGGTCATGAACTCCCTTTAGTCCATCCTTAAGGGCTAATGTGAACATAACCTTATATGCGGTTTCAGAGAAAACTATGGGATTTATAATGAGGGTGTATCCCTTTTCTATAAGAGATTTTACGAGTTCTTTTGCTTTCTCGTCTCCAATATTTAAGCCAACTAGCACAGAAGAATCAATAAACACCTCAGAGGGACTCATAATAAGCCTCCTTGAGCTTTTTGTAGTCGATATTCTCAATCTTCTCAATAACCATTGAGCTGAGAAGTTTATCAAGCTCCTCCTCGTCTATTATCTTGATGATGACCTTTGAGTGCTCTTTGAGCTTCAGCTTTTTCAGGGGCTTTAAAACTCCATTCTCATAAACCGCCTCAATAACCTGCATAACTCTCACCATAAGAAATTTTATTCTTGAAGGATTTAAGGTTTTGGTGTTTGTTTTTGAATGGAGAGTTAAAGGAGTTAACATCAATCAGCTAACCAGATATTTAAAAATGAATCCCAGAATTCCTCCACCGATTAAAAGTGCAAAGATATACTTTAGCCATTTGCAATCAATCTCTGCTTTATAGAGTTCAAACCTACTTTCTGCCTCTGCTAAGATAGCATCAAATTTATTTTTTAAGAGCTCAATTTCTGAAATAATGTTTTTAGACCTATAATGTTCAGCTTGGGCAAGGAGCGTGAGTTTTGTGAAATCTGCTCGAAGTATAGCTGTCTTCTTTGGACTAAGACTATGTTTAGACTCTTTTGCAAGCTTTTCGACATAATCAACAAATTTCTCTAATTTTTGAAGTGCATTACTCAACTTTCACCCTTCTCCTTCCCGTCAGCAAATCTTTCATTAGCCCGCGCTTAACGCATTCAAGCTTTTCCTTGCGTTTTTTTAGGAGTTCGAACTTTTTGTCAACGGTGGAGAGAATTTCGGCGATTTGCTTTTGTTCGGAGAGGGGTGGGAGGGGGAGTTTTATACTCGCTAATAATTTTGTGTTAAGTCCTTTCTTAAGTTGCCCATGTTTTAACTTGTCCACTTGGCTCCAATATATGCTCGATTGGGTAAAATAGTACAAGTAAAGGGTGCTAATTGCATTGGTCGTGGGGTTGAACCTTATAAGGTATGAGGCAAAAACCGCAGGAATACTCTTATCAACATAACACGTTTTTCCTGTAGTTGCCCCAATCCGAGCAAATAGAATATCTCCGATATTCACTCTATATTTTTCAAACTCTACATTTGAAATTTCACAGTAGGGCATGTTTTGCCAATCAAGACCCCAATCTTTGATGTCCGTGATCCGAATTAATTTTATTCCTGTATTCTTAGC
>QMUF01000202.1 GCA_003663525.1 Thermococci archaeon
GTCATTGCCTGAAGTAGCTATGTTTTGCTTCTTTTAAACCTATCTCCAAAATATGAATTCAATTGTAATTTAGGAAAAATTTTTATGGTTGTAAAACAATCTCATTATGATTTTATGTGGAGGTGTTGTTATGATTAGACCATCAAACCGGGCCATGGGCATTGAATATGCCATTAGAGATGTTGTTCTTCCGGCAAGAGAACTAGAAAAGCAGGGAATAAAAATTATCAAACTTAACATCGGGGATCCGGTAAAGTTTGATTTTCAGCCACCACAGCACATGAAAAAGGCCTATTGTGAAGCAATAATGGAAGGCCACAATTATTATGGCGATAGTGAAGGAGATAAGGAGCTTAGAGAAGCTATTGTTGAAAGGGAAAAAAAGAAAAACGGCGTAGATATAACGCCCGAAGATGTTCAAGTTACTGCAGCTGTTACAGAGGCTCTGCAGTTTATCTTTGGTGCCCTTATAGATGGTGGAGAGGAAATTTTAATCCCCGGGCCAAGCTATCCACCATATGTTGGCTTAGTTAAGTTTTACGGTGGTGTTCCCAAGGCTTACAAAACCATCGAAGAGGAAGGATGGCAGCCAGATGTAGATGACATGAGAAGGAAGATAACTGACAAGACCAAGGCAATAGCTGTCATAAACCCAAACAATCCAACTGGGGCTCTCTATGAAAAGAAGACCCTCCAGGAGATAATTGACCTCGCTGGAGAGTATGATCTACCAATAATAAGCGATGAAATCTACGATCTCATGACCTACGAAGGAAAGCACGTTTCTCCGGGCTCATTGACCAAGGACGTTCCCGTTATCGTCATGAACGGTCTCTCGAAGGTTTACTTCGCAACGGGATGGAGATTAGGTTATATGTATTTTGTAGATCCAGAGAACAAACTTGCTGAAGTTAGAGAGGCGATAGGGAAGCTCGCAAGGATAAGGCTCTGTCCAAACACTCCGGCCCAAAAAGCGGCAATAGCTGGGCTTAGAGGTCCAATGGACTACCTAGAGGAGTATATGGCGAAGCTTAAAGAAAGAAGGGATTACATCTATAAACGCCTCAATGAAATACCGGGAATAAGCACACAAAAACCGCAGGGAGCATTCTACATCTTCCCCAAGGTTGAAGAGGGGTCATGGAAGAGCGACAAGGAGTTTGTCCTTGATGTGCTTCACAACGCCCATGTGCTCTTTGTTCACGGGTCTGGCTTTGGGGAAGGTGGAGAAATGCACTTCCGCTCAATATTCTTAGCGCCAGTGCCAGTATTAGAGGAGGCCATGGACAATTTAGAGAAGTTCATGAAGGAAAGGCTTGGATGATTTTTCTCTTTTAACTATTTTATGATTTTAGTGGAAGTAATTCCCCAGGATTTGGAAGATTAAGTATGTCTGGGAATGCGTGAACTACTTCTCGCTTACGCAAGGAGTTTCGTGGGGGTTTACTCCCCACAGGCCGGTTCATGCGAGCACTACTCCCTATCCTTACGGAATCGGGAGCTACTTTTACACAAACCCTTACGGGCCGTCCAGCCTTACGGCTGTTCCAAAATTGTTTTTTGGGTATTTAAACCTTCCCCACCCACCTCCCCTTTCAGAAGGAGTCTTGCAAGCAATGAGGATATAAAAGGTCATTTCAACCTCCAGATACGACTGGAATGACTTCAACGTAATCGTTGTCTTTAATGGAGTCATCTTCCAAAGCTACCTTTCCGTTTACCTTTGCTATGGCACTTTCTGTGTTGAATCCCACAGCCTTGAGAACGTCTTTGACTTTCATACCCTTCTGATATTCCAGCTCTTTCTCGATTTTTCTTCCAATGACCTTAATCTTGATCATAAGCATCACCGGGAAAGAATTCCTATGGAGGTTTTTTAACTTTGTCGAAAAACTCTTTAAGCTTCTGGAAAATATAAAAATGCCAATGATGACTAGAGCTCGACACTGAAATGGTGATGAGGACTATCACTCCTGAGGAAAAGAGTTATTAATATTTTTGGTTATATTTCATTATTGGGATTAACATGGTATATGTTTATGAGTTCGCTGATTATAGCTTAACGTTTATAAGAGGGCTGGCAGGATTGTTATTTTTCTATGCTTATCTGAGGAGTAAAAGGTCATCTGCTCTTTTTGTCGCTCTCTCATGGTTCTTTTCAATTCCCGTCGGAACATTTGGCCTTTTCTTTGATTTGAGGATAGAGAGCGTATTCATGGGAACAAGCTACAGCTTGCTTATTCTAGGCATGATTACATTGATTAAAGAAGAGACTGAAATCATAAGTTCCATTAAAAGCATTTACCTGATCCCATTAACTGTAATAATTTTTAGTTGGACTGAGAGCTTTATGGAGGATTTGCCTGAAGATAGTGTTATTATTTCCGGCATTTTTGCATTCATCATGTCGATGTTTTTCATCGAGAGTCTTAGAAAATTTTATGGTAGAGATGCAATTGCACTGGGTCTTTCACTTGCCATCGGTGGTATTGTGACTTCCTTTTATCCGGTTGTATATGAGGGGTATAGCAGTTCTCCCCCTGAAGTTCTAAACATTGTTTTAATATTCACCTCAATGTTTTCGATCCTTGTGCTTTACTTTTATTACAGAATTATCTTTAGTGAGAAGTTTTTCAAAAAAGTAATCGAAAAAACCAATTTTAAACCGATAGAAGTTAAGGGAGTCCAAATAATTTCTCCCAAAGAATTCGAAAACTGGAAAACAACTCTTAACGGGTATCCCCTACTGGCATTCTTGAGGTCCATAGCTTCGGCAGAGGGATGGATAATATA
>QMUF01000203.1 GCA_003663525.1 Thermococci archaeon
AAGTTCCTTCACATCGGATTCTTTGAGGCAAAATACTTTTTTGGTTTTGAAAAGCCCGTCAGGATTGACAAAGATGCCATGATAGACTTCATAGTTGATATGGTAGCCGAAGGACTTATGGAATCCACAGATGGGGCAAACTTAATATGGTGGGCAATGAAAAAATGAGAGGTGATCCAATGATAATTGGAGTTGTGGGTAAAATCGCAGCTGGAAAAACAACAATCGCAAAGTTCTTTGAGGAAAAAGGATTTTGCAGAGTTTCGTGTAGTGATCCACTAATTGACCTTCTAACTCACAACCTAAGCGAATACTCATGGCTTCCAGAGATCCCAGAAAAGAGCGAACCAACAAGAGACAAGCTCATTGAATACGGCAGACGCCTTAAGGAAACTTTTGGAGAAGATATTCTGATAAGGCTGGCGCTGGACAAGAAAAGAAAGTGCGAAAATGTGGTCATTGATGGAGTTCGTTCTGGGGGAGAGATTGAAGCAATAAAAAAGCGAGGTGGATTTATAATTTACGTCGAGGCTAGGCCGGAAATAAGATATGAACGTTTAAAAAGGAGAAACGCAGGTAAGGACAAGGCGATAAAAAGCTTTGAAGATTTTCTAAAAGCCGATGAGGCTGAAGAAAAGCTCTATCACACAAGCATGCTTAAAGATCTGGCTGATTTCTTGATTGTGAATGAAGGCAGTCTTGAAGATCTAAAAAAGAGAGTTAATACCATTATAAATTCCTTAACGTCTGGAAAAATTTAAAGGCTCTTCAAGATTTCCTTTTATTGGTGAACTTCAATGAAAATAATTGTTCTTGCTCCCTGTCTCCTAAGCCCTTTCTATGTCTACCGAGGCCCAAAAGATAAGGAGTACAAAACCAGTAACGAACTATTAAATCTTCTTGCAAAACATGCAGAAGAAATAACAGTCTTAACTTACCCCTGTCCCGAATACAAACTTATAGGATGGCCAAGACCTCCAATGAGCAAAGAAGTTTTTGAAAAACTTGGAATGTCCGAAACTGCTAAAACCATTGTGGATTTTATTGAAAGAGTTCTAACGGAAGAAAAACCTGAGAAGGTAATTTTTGTTGGTGTCAAAGGTTCACCAACGTGTGGGGTATTCTATACAACTTCAAGCGATCCAGAAAAGTTCCCATATAAAATAATCGAAGAATTCTCTTATCTAAACAAAAAAGAACGGATAAAACTGTCAAAAGAACTCATGGAAGAGCAAAACTTCAAAGTAATACTAGGAGAAGGCGTGCTTTTCCAAATTCTTAAGAAGAGGTTTCCAGAGGCTATTTATCTAGAGTTTGATAAAGATAACATTGAAGAAAGCTTAAAACAGCTCGACAAACACTTTAAAGACTAAAGAGAGGACTATTCTCGAGGTTTCTCGGCCACCACCATTATTTCAATGTCATCCATATCTACCTTTCGCTTCCCCCATCTTCCAGCAGTTCCTCCCCAAATGGCTTTCACTTCAAATCCAACCATTTTAAACATCAAATAAAGCTCTGTTGGGACATAAACTCGCTCTCGTATTGGAATTTTCGTACCATCCGGTGCTTTGAGTTCTTCAAAGAATGTCATGGTGTTCGGATCAAACACCCCATTAGCAATATCTTCATTTGTAGCTTTTTTAATTCTTGAAAGCGCGCTTAGAGCTGTTAGGATGAACTTACCTCCCGGTTTCAGCGATTTGTATATATTCCTCAAGATGGCTAAATCATGCTCTATTGGGTCATCAGACAAACCAACTAATGAAAAGGCGCCCTCACATAGACATATAGCAGCGTCAAACTCTTCATTACACTCAAACCTAGCTGCATCTGCTTTTATCAATTCAACTTCAACATCCTTTTTTTGAGCCCATTCTTTTGCTTTTTCAAGCATTTTCTGGGAAATATCGATCCCCGTGACACGATATCCTCTCTTTGCAAGCTCTATAGAATGTCTTCCAACACCACAGCCCACATCTAATATTTTTGCACCTTCTGGAAGTTTAAATTCTTCCAGTAAAAAATCAATTTCTTTTTTCGTGTGTTTGGTAAAGGGTTCTTGTAAATAATAGTCAGCTTCCCTATCAAAAAACTCTTCCCATTCGTGCTTTTTCATAGTAACCACATGCAAAACTGGTTTTTTCAGTTAAAAACTTTTGGATTATCTAAAGAGGGCAAAAACGAACTACACGGAAAATCTACAAATACACCTTCACAAAAACAAAGGAAATAAAGTATCAGAAAACACAAGTATAAATAGGTGTGGAATATGAATGCTTTGATTATTTACGTCTCCATCCACCACGGAAACACGGGGAAGGTAGCTAAAGCAATAGCAGAAATCCTCAACGCAAAGCTGGTAAATCCATGGGAGATTAAATCCGAGGAACTTTTGAAATACGACCTCATAGGCTTTGGCTCAGGAATCTATTACTGGAAGCATCACAGGGCGCTTTTCAAGCTTATAGGCAACCTTCCAGAGATGAGAGGAAAGAAGGCCTTCATCTTCTCAACAGCAGGTATAAACATTCCCTTTATCAACCACAGGAAGCTTAGGAGTGCTCTCGGGAAAAAGGGATTTGAGATAGTGGGAGAGTTCTCCTGTAGAGGATGGGATACGAACGGCTGGCTTGAGAAGATTGGAGGGATAAACAAAGGACATCCAAATGAAAAGGATTTAGAGAATGCAAGAAGATTTGTAGAGAAATTAAAGAGCATGATTTGAGAGCTAGTCCATATTATACACTTTTTATG
>QMUF01000204.1 GCA_003663525.1 Thermococci archaeon
GTTTTTTATGTGTTTTTTTAACTTTTGTCTTTTCTGTTTTCAGGGTCTCTTCTAAGATCTTCTCTTTTTCAATGATCTCTCCATGTTCAACAATCTTCTCTTCAAAAATTTCGTTTATCTCAACTTTCGGTGTAGTATTATATATTTCTATGTTATCTGTTATAGAGGTCTTCAGTTCTATTTCATCCAGGCCATAGATGTCTACAACTAGAGGATAATTCAAAATTTTTTTCAGGATATTCAGCGTTTCATTACCTATTATTCTTTCCTGAGAGGATAATAATAGGAGTTCTAAGGCCAAAAGTTTTCGTCTATCCATTAGCAAACTTGCGTAGTACTTTTCGGCTTTATCTTTCGCGAATATCTTTAAAAATAGGCCACTAAATGTCTGATTCGATAGGGTATTCTGCATTAGTTTTAAAAGCTCCTCTTTTCTTGTGCACACAATATTTTCCTCTATTGGTGTAATCATTGGAAGTTCCATTCTTCACCACCATTAGATATATATATCAAAAGTCGAATAAAGTTTAGAGAGACCCCATTATTAATGTTCCATTCAAGCATATATTTAAGTATTGTTGTCCTTATAAGGTGAGTGCCATGAGGGTGTTGATCCTAGGTGGAGGAAGCATAGGGAGAAGTGTTGCACAGGCTCTGAAAGGCGAATTCGAAGTTATTATCATAGAACGAGATGAAATTCGAGCAAAATCTCTTAGTGAAAGCGGATTTCACGTTATTCACGGTGATTTTTCATACACAGCTTCCCTCTTGAAGGCCGGAATTGAAAAAGTAGATCTTGTTGTGATGAGTATAATGGATGTCAACGGAATAAAAAGGACAATTCAGGCAATAAGAAATAACAATTCTGAAGTTCCAATACTTGTTTTAATCCCAGATGAGATAACTGTAGAGGAGATTATATCCCAGATAAAGGAAGAATTTGAAACAGATGTTAAGATTGATTATGCCGTTTCACCAAAAGCAGCCACAATTAAAGTTATAGTGGACACAGTTAAGAATCTTGGTAAAAAGAAAAATGCAACCTTGCTATCTAAAAAACTCTCAGAAATAAAACAAAAAAGTGATTCTCTCTTGATAGTGATGCACGACAATCCCGATCCAGATGCAATGGCCAGCGCTGCTGCTCTTCAAGTTATTGCTCAAAATACAGGACTTAGGAGTACAATAGTATATGGTGGTGAGATAACTCATCATGAGAATAGGGCATTTGTTAACCTACTTGGCTTAGATATACGGAAAGTTTCTCCTGGTTCCTATGAAGTCAAAAGGCACCCTACGATAGCATTAATTGATTGTCAACCAAATGGAAATCTTAGTATTTTGGATGATGAGGATCTGAAAAAAATAGAGATATTAATAGACCACCACCAACTTTTGCAAAATTTGGAAGAAAAGCTTCCTAAGGATGCATTTATTGATATACGCCCCGATGTTAATTCCACAGCCTCTATAATAGTAGAATACTTCCAAAGCCTTAACATGGAGGTGAATGGTATCTTAGGAACCAGCCTCTTCTATGGTATATATACAGATACCAAAAAGTTTTCAAAATTTAGTACTACAGATCTTGATGCACTGGAATTCCTAGCAGGAAAGGTAGATTATGAAATTTTGGAAAAAATAGAGTATCCCGATATTTCTGTGGAGACTGCAGAGGTTCTGGCAAAAGCCATCATGAATAGAAAGGCTTTTAAAAACGTTATTATTTCGAACGTTGGGTTCATAACAGATAGAGATGCCATTGCAGAGTCGGCAGATTTTCTGCTCAGGCTTGAGGGTGTAACTACAGTTTTAGTATTTGGAATAGTTGATGACAGGATTGAAATATCTGCTAGGACAAGAGATGTAAGAATCAATGTAGGAAAGGTCTTGAAGGAAGCTTTTGGAGACATAGGAAGCGCCGGTGGGCATGCACAATCAGGAGGAGCTAGAGTTCATCTTGGAATATTCAAACTTGCTAAGGATAAAAACTCCCTCTTAAAATTAGTGGAAGAAGCAATAACAGAGAAGTTCCTAGAGGCACTTAATGTGAAAGAGGCCTAGGCTCTCTTTGCTTCTATTAATATTATGTCCCCAATGGCAGATACTCTTTCATAGGGGATTCCAACTTTCTCTCCTGGCAGTCCTAATGCCAAGATCTTACTTTCTCCTGCTTCTATTTCGATAAGCACTTCATCAACGTAACCGATGTAATATCCAGCAGTGTTGTATATTTGCTTTCCATAAATCTTTGATAACCTCATTACCATGTTGCCCACCATCTAAAATTCGTACTTTATCCTTTTAAATTTTCGCACTGAGTTTTGCAGTATTTTCGAGGAATGATTTCAAAAAAATCACCACTGTTGCAATTACAGCTCCAGCGATTCCGGTGAGGATTATGCTTTGAACGGCTCCATCAATAGCATACATGTTAAAATTCATAAACAGCAAATTGGCAAGTATAAAACCACCAAAATATGCGAATGGTACAATAGAGACATCTAAAGAATCTTCCGCTGAAACAAGTCCCATAACAAAGACTACTACCATGAGAAGTGAGAAAGAATATGTTAGAGAAAATTCTGTTTTGATCCATAGTACATGAAGGAGGATGGTGAGAATAAATCCAACTATAAAAGCATACCCGCCCGCATTTGCTTTTCCTTTATAAAGGCCAAAAAGTGCACCGAAGAATAGTCCTAATCCATAAATTGGAAGTAACACTCTTGTGGAGGTATAAGGGGGGTAAATAA
>QMUF01000205.1 GCA_003663525.1 Thermococci archaeon
AAGTGGTCCTTAAAATAAGAAAAATATTTGTATAACTGCCCTCTTAGAGTCGCATTAATGCCCTGTTAAAACCCCTATTGGTGTATTCTCAACTTTGAAGCATTTTTGTAACCACAAATAGCCAAAAAAGCTCTGAAAAGACTTTTATATATAACATTAGTGAAATTTTCTTGATGCATCCTCTACATAGTACAATAAAGGAGGTTTGAAATATGAGTGACTTTGGCATATTGTCCCTTTTGCCGCCCCTTGTAGCTATCGGGCTGGCAATATTGACAAAAAGAGTTCTTTTTGCGTTGTTCTTTGGAGTTTGGGTCGGTGGACTCTTAGTGGCAGGGGGAGACCCAATAGGAGCAACAACTCAGACACTTAAATGGATTGTCTTCAATATAGCTTCTGCTTGGGAGGAAAACGGACAAATTGTTACGGACCTCTGGAACACAAGGATATTGCTCTTTGATGCCCTGATCGGTGCTGGTGTAGCATTGATTTATAAAGCAGGCGGAATGAATGCCATAGCAAAGGCCGTCACAAGGAAAATTAGAACCAGTAAAGCTGCTTCCCTTATGGCAGCAATTTTTGGAACCCTAATCTTCTTTGATGATTACACAAACACCATTATCGTTGGAAACACTATGAGGCCAATAACTGACAGAGCAAGGGTTTCAAGAGAATTTTTAGCCTATGCCGATGATTCCACAGCTGCACCTGTGGCAGTTCTTGCGGTTGTTTCAACTTGGATAGGTTATGAGCTTGGACTTCTAAAGGATGCAATAGCTAGTGTTGGGGAAACCATAAGTGCCTATTCGGCATGGTTTGCAAGCTGGCCATATAGATTTTATCCGATACTGGCAATAATCTTAGTTTATCTCGTAGCTATTACGCACAAGCACTATGGCCCAATGCTCAAGGCTGAATACAGGGCAAGAAAAGAGGGGAAGGTAATAAGAGACGGAGCACAGCCAATGATGACAACTGAAGTTGACGTTGGAATGCCAATTGAAGGAAAGGAAAGCGTTTGGGTCTTTATACTCCCTGTGTTAACGTTGATAGGGTTAACGTTCCTTGGACTGTGGGTCACTGGTGGTGGAAGTGCAGCTTATGCTGAGGGAGGGTTCCAAGAGGTTCTCTCAAATGCAGACTCAACGTGGGCTCTTGTATGGGGCTCTTTTGGAATGGTCGTCGTTGCAATGGCACTTGTTATTGGAATGAAGATAATGAGGCTTAAAGAAGTCGAGGAAACAGTGGTTGCAGGCATGAAGCAGATGCACTTTGCAATGATGATTCTCATCCTCGCATGGAGCATCAAGAGTGCCTGTGATGCTGTTGGAACAGCGGATTATGTAGTGAGAGTTGCATCAAACGTTCTCTCTCCAGGGTTAGTTCCATTAGTTGTGTTCATTGTAGCAGCGTTTATATCATTCACCACAGGAACTTCTTGGGGAACATTCGCCATAATGATGCCAATTGCAGTACCCTTGGCCTATCAACTGAGCGGAAGTTTTGGCCCAGTAGTTTATGCGAGCATCGCATCAGTTTTTGCCGGCGGTGTCTTTGGAGATCACTGTTCTCCAATAAGCGATACCACGATTATGAGTTCAATGTTTTCAGGCTGTGACCACATTGATCACGTGAGTACTCAAATACCATATGCATTAACGGCAGCAGGAACAGGTGCTTTAATGCTGGTACTATTCGCTTTAGGTTTGACAAATGGATGGGTATTGCTGGTAATAGCAGTGTTACTCTTAATAGGCGCTCACTACGTCTTGAGTGAGTGGTATGGAAGGAAAGTGGGCATTCCTCACGGTAAAATCCCAGTGCACGTTGTAGAGGAAGAAATCAAAAGAATTGGTGGATCAATCCCAGTGGGAGCTGTTATTAGTGAAGAATGAATCTAAATTTGCTCTTTACATTCTCTTTTTTTAGACTTTTTAAATTGGGACTCTTTTAGGAAGACTAAAATTTTAAAGGAGAACAGTAAAAACAATTAATGTGAGTAACATGATTGATAGTAGCAGATACTTCTATGGAGATCTCATTAAGGTTACAGCCATGATAGTATTCATTCCTTTCATTTTGTACGCTTTGTATATCGGATGGAAGAAGAAAAGCAAACCCGCGATTGTCCATGCCCTTGGATGGCTTTTCCTTGCTGTAGCATTAGTTCCCCGTGATTTTTCATTTTTCTGGAGAGTATTCCCCACCACCGGGGCACTCTTCACTTTTCAAAAGATTACTCTTGCTCTTTCAGGAGTCTGCATTGCTCTGGGAGTTTCTTCTCTAGTTTACGTCAGAAACCCTAAGAAGCTCGTTAATCTTGGATGGCTTTCCATGATACTTATTCTGCCACCTTTTTATGAGTTTCTCGGAAAAGCTTTCTTTCCAGAGTCTTCTTTCAGGGTTTTTACCGAAGTCATCCACGTTGCTCAGTACGGGTGTCTCCTCGCACTCCTAGGTCTAATTACCTGTTCCAGCTCAGAGGAAAAAGAGTTCAGAAAATTCGGAATAGTTTATTGTATGATGGGAGTTATCTTCCTAGTATATCCATTTACAAAAGCCATCAGCACAACATTGCGCACAGTGGATATATTTCTCGGATTCTTGAGCGGTATATACCTGCTCAACTACCTTCTCAAAGTCGTTAAGAGCCGAGCTGAGATTATAATTCCAGAAAAAATAACACCTCACATTGTGGAAGGAAAAAAAGTTATAATCGTG
>QMUF01000206.1 GCA_003663525.1 Thermococci archaeon
CTCTTTGAATCTTCATAGGGCTCGCTCACAACTTCAAAAATGCCAACGATCTTTGGCTCAAGAATTTGTTTGTCCTTCCTCTCCTGCTTCACGTAAATGAGAAGCTTATCACCGGGCTTGACTTTGGCAATTGTGTTCTTATGCCTCTTTGGCACGCCCCAAATCTTTCTCTTTTTAATCACATTCCAATTATCTCTATTAGTTATGCAGAGCCAGTAGGTCATGGGACTCACCATTAAAAGACTAAGCTTCTTATCCTTAATAACTCTTTACTTGATTTCTCTTAGTTTTTTCCAAATCTCATTCCATTCCAAAAGAAGCCAGTATTTTCTTAGCTCAGCTTCTGCTTTTTTGTATTCGGGGTGATAGACTTGAATTGTCTCCCAAAACCTCTTGTTATGCTTAGGCACTTTTAGATGAACAAGCTCATGGAGTATTATATAATCTCTGAGATATTCTGGTAGTGCCATTAGTGCCAAATTGAAGCTCAAATTTCCTTTTGCGGAACAACTGGCCCATTTTGTCTTTTGAAAACGAATGTATATTTTTCGATATTTGACTCCCAATAATGAAGCAAATAGGCGTACTTTGAAGTCTAATTCCTGGTTAAGCTTGGTTTTGAGCCAGATTTTCAGTTGTTTTAAATTTCCCTCTTTTAATGAGATCGCTTTGAAATTGGTGTTCACATAAAACTCTTCTCCTTTAATCATGGAATAAAATTCACCATTAAAAAGAAATTTGGTGGAAAAATGGGCAAACTGGGCCCTTAGATCGTTAATTTCCTTTAGCTTTGATGTTATCCATTTCTCTTTTTGCTTTATAAATTCAGTAGGATCCATATTCGGTGAAACTATAACCCTGATTTCACCCAAAGGAGTTATTTCGATTCTCGGGTATTTTACATTTCTTATAATGATTTTATAGTTTAACCCCACCTTTTTAGCACCTCCATGATCTCATCTCTGGTTCTGATGACGTTATCTATTTTATCTTTATACTTCCTGACCAGGAATATCATAACTTTTCTGGAGATAGTACTTATTATATCGCTTTTTTCCTGCCATCTTGGAAATCTTAGATCTTCAGTTTCATTGAGAAGAATTTTTGTATCTTCTATTAATTGTGGATTGTCGCCTATATGACGTTTTAAAATGGTCACAATGGAATACTCTAGCTCGCTTAAATTCAATTTCTTCTTTTCCTCTTCTCTTTCTTGGATTCGCTGAGCAATGTCCAATATTTCTTTATAGAGCTTAGCTATTTCTTCTTTTTTGTGTTTCCACCTTTCTACTATGCTTTCCACTTGTTCCACGAGATCTTCTGTAAGAGGGCCACGATGAACGTTTATATATCTCCTAACAGCAAATAGCAAGTCAGTAAACGTTCTTTCGTTTGGTTTCTGCTTTGTAATCTTCCCCAAAAATCTTTCATCGATTTCTATTATTGGGAAATCTTTAGTGATCTTTCCGAGGTTTACGGTTTCGTGAATGAATTTCAGAGCATCCTCAACAAATTCATCTTTTTTGATCTCAATTTCTGGTGGCAATCCTTCGACTTTGGCATAGTACGCATAATAAACCTGAGTCAGCCATGCAAAGGTATTTTTAAACTCCAATCTATCTTCTTTCAAGAGCTTGTAGTGGTATCTAATACTTCTATAAAGTTTCTGGAATTCATCCCAAGACTCTTTCTTAAATAGAGTTTCAACAGCCTTCATTATATTTTCTCTATCATCCTTAACTTCAATCCCTTCAAAAAACGATAGAGCCTTTTCTATATCGTTTTTAAGTTTTTCTTTTATCTTTTTGATGTCAGTGGCCACTTCTCGTATGTCTACCTCATCGTAAATCTCCAAGGCCCTCTTAAGCTCTTTAAAGATTCCTACATAATCTATTATAAGTCCAAAGGACTTTATATTCTCTCCATCTCTTAGATATGGCCTGTTAGTTCTAGCTATGGCTTGAAGAAGACGATGCTCTTTTAGAGGTTTATCTAAGTACATAGTCTGTAAAATTGGGGCATCGAATCCCGTTAAGAGCATATCAGTAACTATCAATATCTTTGGAGTGTCTCTGTATTTGAATCTGTTTACTATCTCCTCGACAATTTCTTTGTCATCTTTCCCCAAAAAGCGCTCTCTGAATTTTTTGTGATAGTCTCTTATTTTCTCTGGTTCATTTGGGTCACTTGGGTTATATGTCATCACGACCTCTGTATAATCGCAGGGTAATAACTTATCAAGTGCTTCTTTGTAAAGGACACATGCTTCTCTATCAACTGCAACCACCATCGCTTTAAAGGGCTCCACGTGTTCTATGTAATGTTTTGCTATGTCCTCAGCAACTAGTCCTATTCTCTTCGGATTCTTTAAGAAGACTTTTATAGTATTTAACTTCTTTTTTAGCTCCGCTTTAACCTTCTCTCTGTATTCTTCAGGTATTTCTTCTAGCTTTGATGAGAGAAAGGCCTCCAGTTCTTCTTTCTTTAAATGCACGTCATTTTCGAGCCTTGGCTGGTAAGCTATTTTGACTGTAAATCCGTCTCTTATGGAATCAGTTATGAAGTATCTGTGAAGATAGGGTTCATCGGGATAACCAAAGACTTGGTAGGTATCCCTATCCTTTTTAGATATTGGTGTTCCGGTAAATGCAAAGAAAGAAGCTGTCCTGAGTATAGAGCGCATGCTTGCAGCAAGGTCTCCATATTGTGTTC
>QMUF01000207.1 GCA_003663525.1 Thermococci archaeon
GTTCACGGATAGGATAAAAGAAGTTCTTAAAGGATATAGGATTTATGCTCTCGGGATGATGTTCTTTTTCATGCTTTGTGGAGTGCTACCAGCAAGTTTTAAGGTAGTAACGCTTTTCCTTTTAGTTCCAGTGCTTTTTTCCCTCTGGACTCTTAAAAAGAGAAGATACCTCGCCCTAATGTCAGTATTCATTCTAATTCCTCTACCAATTATCATTGGCATCTTGGCAATTGGGAACGGTGTGCATGCGATTACCAATCCAGCGATGCTCCAAGAGATAGCTGAAAGCATGGCGAAATCATTAACCTTCATTAAAGCACTTTTTATATTAACCATCGCCCTTGGAGCTTTGGAAGTTGCCTTATTAAGCTATGCAGCATACATGCTCTACAAACACAGACATGCTTTCCTTTAGTAGAGTGCTTCATTCCCTTTTTCCCCTGTTCTTATCCTTATCGCATCATATACTGGCATAATGAATATTTTTCCATCTCCAGGCATGTCCCTTCTTGCATTCTGGAGTATTGTATTAACAACCTTCTCAACATCTTCATCCTTAACAACAATCTCAATTTTCATCTTTGGCATAAGCTCATAAGGAGGCACTCCTCCCTGTACACCCCTACCTTTAACTGGGTAGGCTGTCATGGGAACTATACCCATTTGTTTTAGGGTTTTATGAACCCTATCAAAATCCTCTTCCCTAATAATTGCTTCGATTTTTTTCATAGCTTCCACCAAATATAATAGGGCGGAAAAGAAAATAAACTTTTCCAAATAAGTCGAGAGATATTTAAAAGCACTTTCTAATTGTTTCTCTGCAATTCTAGTTTTCCTTAGTCCTTCTGCATTCGGATTTATTACTTCAGAGTTTTGGTTAACTCAACTTTTCATTCATCCTTTGGAATTTCTGTGGGTTCAATATACTCTTTAACACTTGGTGGCTCTTCACTTGTGTAAACTTCAATGTTTATTGGATGAAATGGATTGTTAATTTCCTTTAACTCCTCAAGGAGGTCCTTTTCCTCAAACTCCCCACTTTTGAAGTACTTTTCCAACGAGTTGGCCAATCGATGGAAATAGTTAGTATGTTCAAGAAGCCTTTTCTTACCATATCCCTTTGCCTGAGCAGTAGTCACTAGGAATGCCCAGTCACTGCTCTCTACGAGTAGAAGCTCTCTTCCCAACTGCTCCAGAACCATGTCTCCAAATCCATCCTCATGTAAATACTTGCTTACCAAAGCAACCATTCTCCTCTCTGCGAGGTGTATGTGGCCCCACATCCACTCAACTTCAGGATTCCACCATGTGTAATGAGTGCCATACATTCCCCAAGAACCTTCCGGGAGTTCAATTTTATATTTTTCTCCTTGGTAGTTTTCAAGGAATCTTGAAATAGTTGTTGTTTCTATTCCTTCCTCATTCATGAATTCAAGAACCCTTCCGATCCATCTTACGCCTTCAAACCACCAGTGGCCAAATAGTTCTGTATCGTAGGGAGCAACTATTATCCCCTTTTCTCCAGTTTCTTTTTCATAGTTCTCTAGGAGAGATCTAACGAGATTTACAAAATGTTTTGCATGCTCTTCAACTCTCTTTAATGCTCTTTCAGGTATATATGGCTCTTTACCCCCCATGTCCACCTTCTTAGAAGTTATTCTCCAATATTGTCCTCCACTTTTTGGAGCCTTCTTGTGGAACTCTCTATACCAAAAATCGCCTGGATAACCCATATCAGCACTCCACACCTGAAGTCCAGTTTCCCTGTTTCTAGCAAAAACTGCTATGTCTGTCCCTTCAATAAAGTATGGTCTTAAAGTTGATTTTTGAGATTTGGCCGGTAGTATTTTGCCGTACCCACTAGTTGCTGGGCCTTCATCTATCAAATGACTTTCAACGAAAAAGAATTTTAGCCCATATTTTTCCAAAAATTTTTCTAAGCCCTTTCTCCACAAAACTTCACCAGTACTTGGACTTTTCCATAGTCCTTCCGGCCGATATGCACATTCTGGCAACCAGATGCCCCTTGGCCTCTTCCCAAAGTGTTTTTCATATGTAAGGATACCATTTGCAATTTGACCCTCAATAGCCTCATCTCTTTCAAGAAGTGGGAGATAACCATGAGTAGCTCCTGAGGTTATTATTTCTATATAACCTTCATTCTGCAGTTTCTTGAGTTCGCCTAGAATATCCCCTTTTATATGCTCCCAATACCCATAAACCTCCCTGAAGTAATCCAACATGTAAGTTATGGACTTTTTGAGCCTTTCATCTGTATATTCCCCCAAATCCTCTTCCATGCTTTTGAGCTTTTTCTCCGTGTAGTCCTCAAAACTTCTTTTCATGTAATCATCCGTAAGTTGCTCTGCTAAAATTGGTGTTATCCCAATGACCAGATGAAACTTAACTCCTTTCTTTTTTAAGCGCTCAAATTCCATTAAAAGGGGTATGTAAGTCTCAGATATAGCCTCAAAAAGCCATTCCTCACCAAAAGGCCATTTACCATACTTCCTTACATAAGGAATATGGGTATGAAGTACAAAAGTGAAGTAGCCCTTCATTAATCTCACCTCTTTTTAGTTCCTAATAAACGTTAATTACAGCCGAGTATTTAACATTTTTGGCTTTTTTGAAGGAGTTTTGAGTCGACAAAATGACTTACAACAATAAAATAGGCCCTAACGGAAAAATCCTATTTTTTAGATAA
>QMUF01000208.1 GCA_003663525.1 Thermococci archaeon
CACTGCCGGGATTGACCTTGGCGTGAACAATTTAATGGCCGTTTACGTGCAGAATGGGGAAAGCTTTCTCATGAATGGAAGACCACTAAAGTCGATAACATTCTACTGGCAGGAGAGGGTTGCCGAATATCAATCCAAACTCAACAAGAGTGGAGCCAAAAGAAGTAGAAAATTGAAGAGGATGCATGAGAGGGCTAAACTCCAGGCAAGGCACTACATTAACACTGCAGTCAGACAAACCATTAGAAGGCTCTACGAATTGGGAGTTTCAAGAATTGTTGTTGGTTATCCAAGGGAAATTGCAAGGGCTCCTAACAGGGGGCAAAAAGCAGAATTTCCTCCTCTCTCACGTGTGGAGGTTTAATTATGTTATAAAGCGTTTGAAGGAAGTTGCTGAAGAGTATGGTATTAAAGTCTTGCTTGTTGGTGAGGTTTTCACTTCTCAAACTTGCCCTCTCTGTGGCCAACGTCACGCTAATGGGAGGATCTTTAGGGGTTTATTTAAGTGCCGCAGGGAGGGTGTTGTGATGAATGCTGACTTGGTTGGAGCATTTAACATTCTGAGGAAGGTTGTGAAAAAGATAACCCCGAGCCTTCTTGCTTTAGCGGGAGGTAGGGTAATTGGCTGAAGGCCCGGCCAGAGGGGTTCAGGGAGCCCTTGAAGGGATTCCTGATGGAGACCCCTCAAACCTCCCCACTATTGCCAAGGAGATATTAAACCCTCAAGGTGGGAGAAGGTCAGAATATTTAAATAGTATTCCACTCTAATGAAAGCCGGTGGTGAATATGGTTAAGCGCTCAAAAGTTAGGGTTCTAATAGCTAAGCCCGGATTGGATGGTCATGATAGAGGAGCAAAAGTTATAGCAAGGGCCCTTAGGGACGCTGGCTTTGAAGTTATCTATACAGGAATACGACAAACTCCAGAACAGATTGCAGAGTCCGTGGTTCAGGAGGATATAGATGTTCTGGGTCTTAGTATTCTGTCTGGAGCTCACATGGTTCTCATACCCAAGATCCTTAAGCTTTTGGGGGAAAAAGGGATAAAAGCTAATGAAGATGTTCTTGTCCTTGCGGGAGGCATAATACCACCAGATGATGCTCAAGAACTAGAAAAAATGGGTGTTGGTAGAGTTTTTGGCCCTGGGAGCCCAATTGAGGAAATTATAGGATTTATTGATGAAACCGTGCCGAAGTTGAAGAAGTTCAGAGGGGAAAGCTAAAGATTTATATTTTATTCTTTGGATAATTAATCCAAGTGATAAACATGATAAATGAGTTAATTGAAAGAATGCTTAAAGGGGACAAAAGAGCAACTGCAAGACTAATTACCCTGGTAGAAAACGATGAAGAAAAAGCCAGAGAAATAGTTAAGAAAATCTACTCTAATACTGGAAGAGCATACATAATCGGAATCACAGGTCCTCCGGGCTCTGGAAAATCAACACTTGTTGATAAGCTCATTAAAAAAGCTAGAGATGAGGGCAATATAGTTGGAGTCATTGCAATAGATCCCACTTCTCCCTTTACTGGTGGTGCACTTCTTGGAGATAGAATAAGAATGCAAAGACACTCTACAGACCCGGGGGTTTTCATAAGAAGCATGGCCACTAGAGGTTCTCTTGGGGGCCTTGCCAAGGCCACAAATGATGCAATAAAAATACTCGACGCTTATGGCTGTGATATTATTTTTGTAGAAACTGTTGGTGTTGGCCAGATAGAAGTGGATATTGTAAAGACTGCTGATACAGTGGTTTTGGTAACCGTTCCGGGATTGGGGGATGATATCCAAGCAATAAAAGCAGGGCTTATGGAAATAGCGGATATATTTGTAGTCAACAAGGCGGATAAAGAGGGTGCAGAGGCTACAATGTTTGAGCTTGAACTCATGCTTGATTTAGAAAAGGATAAGTGGCAAAAGAGTGGATGGAGGCCACCGGTAGTTTCGACGATTGCTTTTACTAACAAGGGAGTTGACGAGCTCTGGGGAGCAATTAACGAACACATGGAGTTCTTACTGAACAGTGATAAGATCGAGGAGAAGAGGAAGTTTAGAGTGGGGGAAGAAATTAAGGCTATTGTTTCTAGCAAAATTGCGAGAAAAATTGGAGAGAAAATGGGAGAGGATGACATAGCAGTTCTAATTGAAATGATTGCTAAAAGGGAAATTGATCCTTACTCTGCTGCGGACCTTGTATTGGAAAAAGCCTTGGGGGTGAAAGTATGATAAGGAAAGTTGACCACATTGGTATTGCTGTTAGGAATCTTGAAGAGGCCATTAAGATTTGGGAAAGCCTTGGGTTAAAAGTTGAGGAAATTGAAGAAGTAGCGGATCAGAAGGTTAGAACTGCGATATTCCACGCTGGTGAAACGAGGATTGAGCTTTTAGAGGGAATGACAGAGGATTCACCTGTATCAAAATTTGTAGAGAAGAGAGGAGAGGGAATTCATCACATAGCTCTTGGTGTTGATAATATTGAAGAACACTTACAAAAACTAAAAGAAAATGGCTTTAGGTTAATTAATGAGACACCTAGAATAGGTGTTGGTGGGGCAAAAATAGCTTTTGTACATCCAAAGAGTGTTGGCGGGGTTCTTTTAGAGCTCTGTGAAAGAGAAGAATGATTTTTCTCTTTTTAAATTTGTGTTGAAAATTCTCTTCTTTGAGTTTTGAGTACGGAA
>QMUF01000209.1 GCA_003663525.1 Thermococci archaeon
AGGTTATCTCTATACTTACACTTCTTTGCCTTGGACTTGCATAGGTAAGCCACTTCTTCGTATCCCATTTCGCTCCGCATCTCCTTGGCTAGGAGACACATGTCGCGCTTCCCCCTAAATGAAACCCCAGACACCCTCTCGCCAAGGTACTCGTTCATCACCTTGAGCTCTTCTATTGGTCTGTCAGTCTCTGTCCCTGTTCTGACTGCCCACATTATCTTGTACCCCCTGCTAAGAGCAATCGGAAGCAGTGCTGCGAGGATGCAAGGAGTCTTTCCAAACCCTGTAGGTGCGTTGATGCAGACGTTTCCCCGCTTCACTGCCCTCTGAACAAAGCCGATCAGCTCCACCTGCCCCTCTCTGGGCCTGTACGGGAAAAAGCTAAGGTCCACCATCTTATTTTCAAACTTAACTTCGCAATTTCATAGTAATAGTCTGGCCTACCAGGCTCTCCAACTCTTCTTGCCAGAAAGGTTTTTCATGGTATATCGCCTATTTGCATCTCCAAATCTGCTCCCTTTACCAATTCCGCTCTGCCCCCTCTAAAACTTGTCTCGCATACCTCGTTTCTAATCCTTAGATAACCTGGAACATCTGGGTGAGGGAGCAAGTCTCTCTTAGGCTCCGGTAGTCTGGGCTCTGGTGCTCTGCCGGGAATCTTGAGCTCTATTTCAAGCGGTTTCATGCACTTGGCACAGTAAGCTACCCCGAGCTTAGATATCTTAAATTCCTCATTCCCGCAAGAACACCTAATCCACTCCATAATTTTATATTACTGGGGAGACTATTTAAACCGCTTTTGGGAGCTATGGGTTAGTGCATTTGGCAAAGTGAATAGAGAAAGAAATTCCCTGCAAAAAAATTTATTGAAATAACACCTTACAATCAATCATGCGCGTGGAAGGTTACTCCTTTGGAAGAATCAGAATTAACGGCAAAGAGTATACAAACGACGTCATCGTTTCTCAGGATCGCGTTATAAATTCAAAATGGTGGAGAAGGGAGGGACACAATGTTTATCCTGAAGATATCAAAGAAATATTGAGCGAAAAACCGGAAATTGTTGTATTTGGATGCGGAGCGGCGGGAGCCATGAAAGTGAACAAGGCTGTTTTGGATGTGCTCAGCAAGATGGGAATTGAGGTTATTCAGCAACTCACGAATCAGGCTGTAGAAACCTTTAACCGCCTTGTGAGCAAGGGTAAAAGAGTTGTTTTGGCCGCACATCTCACATGCTAAGGAGCTTTTTACTTTTTTAAATAACTTTATAATATAATAACTCAAAGACTCAATTTTACTTCTCATAACTTCTCTTCTTCCCTCAACTACGACAAATACCTCCTAGACAGAGCCCTTGCTGTGAGCAAGTAATTTAAAGCCGGATTTTGTTTCTCTGTTATTCTTACCGAAGGTGTTTTGACCTTATTTGACCGGCGAATAGGAAATTTCGGCTGGATAACTTTGCTTACGCCATCTATGCTTGCTATCCCTTCTAGTGTTGGAACTTAACTTCGCCACTTCGATAGTCAACCTACTCAAGTCCCCAACTTTTTTCGCCAAATAAGGTTTCACCACCTCCAAATCAAGATTTTTATCACCACTCAGATTAAGCGTATTTTGGGGTATTTTGTCTATAGATGAGATATTTAACAGCTCTAACGTTTGGAAAATTTATATCAAATACTCTCAAAGTATTTTTAAGAAAACAATTGGAGGAATTGGGGGACATGGAGGGGGTAAGGGTAAGGGTCTTAGTCTATTTTCATAAGCACGCTCAACACAGTCCCACCACTTTTGATAGGTGATTGGCCACCAGACTTTACTCAATTCTTTTATTACGCTTCTTACACTTTCCGTAAAACGTCTAATGATCTCTTCTTCAGAAATCTCCTTCAACATTAGCCTCCCCTGCGAATCTATGTAAATAGGTGTCCAGTGCTGGAAGGGAACATTTTGAAGCTCTAACTCTAGCTCATAATTCAAGTCTCTAACTAACAATACACCTTCAACTTTGACCTCGAGAGGAATGTTGTCTCCATAAACAAAAATGTCAAGGTCAGATTTTCCTTTCTTCCATTTTGCGCTATCTTTGGTAGAACCAAAGTACTCCACCCTAAGTCCTTTTCTTTCCATGACGTTTTTGTATTTCATTTTAAATACTTCAATTTCTCTCACTTTTGCCCACCCCTATCATACTTCAGAACTTTTATATAAATAACTTCGGATTATTGATTTTGCTCTGAAGTTTGCTCCTGCATCGAAGATCAAAAGGCTACCCTTCTCAAGCACTCTGCCAGCGACGCTCAGCAAGTATTTGAAGTGCTTTTGTCTGAATTACCCTCTACACGGTTACCGCGCAGGGAACCTCTTTTATTCCCAAGCTACTCCAATCGTGACCTGCTTTTTGTCGGGTCTTCTGTCTCTTGAATAACCGTGGCTGGCAAGCTCCGCCTTCTCTCCCTCGAAATAAGTTGAGGTTATATTATGTCGAAGATTTGTTCGCTTGCTACCAAACCATGCTCCTTTAAAACCCTCTGGTACCTCTCTAAAAGATTGGCAGGCACTTACCTGTAATTTCAAGCGTTCTGTACAAAGAGCGCTCTGATGGCTTCTTTCTAAACCCCAAGATTTGGAAGACCTCTTCCGGGTAGGTTTCCAG
>QMUF01000210.1 GCA_003663525.1 Thermococci archaeon
ATTATTTCTTTGTTTGGCTCGATAAAACCAATTTTGCCATCCATCTCTGTTACCATGCTGGTTAGGGTTATCCTTCCATCCAGACCTAGGTTTTTTATGAATGAACCATCAAACTCTACAGATTTGTATGATAGACCATCTGCGCCTAGTTCACCAACAATATAGAGTATCACGTCTTTTGGCGTAACCATTTCTTTTAGTCTGCCTTCTATGTTTATTTTGACAGTCTCTGGAACCCTATACCATAGAACACCATATCTCATAGCGGTTACAATGTCTGTTATGCCAACACCAGTTGCAAAGGAACCTGCGACACCAAGAAGGTTCATATGGCTATCTGTTCCAACAACAACACTCCACGGCTTTATGTAGCCATGCTCAAGCAATGTATGTTGACCAATCCCATTGTTTATATCAAATATTTTCACACCTTTTTTCTTTGCAAATTCTCTGCATAGTTTTTGATTATTTGCCTCTTTTATCTGCCTTGGCGGGATATGCAGATCAAATGTTATCACAACCTTGTCTGGGTCGAAAACAGGGTCGTCTCCAAATTCTTGTTCATATTTTAGTATAACATTTGGTCCGCCAAAGTCTCTCATTGAAACCAGGTCAACTTTTGCCCAGACCTTGTCACCTGGTGACACATTTTTCTTGTCAGATGCTTTTGCTAGTATTTTTTCAACAATTGTAGCTCCCATATGTTGGTTTTGTAAATAAAATAGTGGTTGATATAATTTTTCTACATCAAAACATAGCAGATGTTTTCATTGGCAGCGTGAAAGGTTGGTCTTAGCTGCCTTGTTCTTTCAAATTTAAACCTTGGAAAACACTCATAGTTATGGTTGGATAGTGGTTTTATCTTGAGAATTTTTTCACAAGTATGATGAGTATTGGAAGAATTATAAAGGCTAGCATGTCACCAGTGTCACCAGCAAATGCTAGAACATCGGCGAAGTTTTTGATACCTAGAAGATAAATCATTATAGGGGGAATCGTGGTTAGAGCCCATGCAACTGGTTTTTTCAATCTTAAAAACTCTCTAGTGTTGCTCTGTTGAGCAAGTCCTACTCCAATGTAACTAGTTGTTATAGCTATCAGAGGTATGCTATTACCAATGATGTTTCCTATCCCATCATAGATAGCCTCGAGACCCTGAGTTGCTATCTGAGGAGTAGCTCTACCAAACACAAGTAGAAACACAATCATGAAAACAGTGTATATGAGAGTTGGAATTAGAAAAGCCCCTATAACTACTTTTTTGGCTTTATCATAATCCCCAATTCCCTTGTAGACATCTGGTATAATAGTATGGCAACCTAGTGAAAAAATAGCGACACCAGACATAGAAAGCATTCCTCCAACCTCAACATATAGACCGTTCTCCAGCTTTGCATGTGGAAGAAGCATACCAGCGATTCCTATGAATAGTATAAGCATCACATAGCTCATTATCAGCTCAGTCTTACCACTAGCTCCCAAACCCAGGTAGATCACAAGTGAAGCCAGTATCCAGAAGATAAAACCTCCAATGGTCTCATTAAAGCCAAATAAACTCGCGAAGACGCTACCCATACCTGCCACATAGGCGAGTAAAGCTCCGAAGCTCATCAACACGATGCTTAGATACATAGTCCAACCGCCAGCTTTTCCAAGTGTTCTCTGTGCAATCGTACTCATCTGTGCCCCTCTCATCTCAGCAGAGAGTTTAAGCACAATGAGCGCTGTAAAAAGCATAAGCAGCATAACCCCAATCAAAATTCCAAAACCCGGGATGAGACCAACCTTTGAGGCGGCATAGGGCAAACCAAGAACACCAGCACCTACCTGAGTACCTATCAGTATCGCAAGGCCCTCTTTTGGAGTAATAGGTTTTTCAACTTTTATAGTGGATATCCTCAGGGTAAAAATCTTGATCTGTTTTCTCATAAGCTGAAGCAGCAGTCTTTCTCTCCGCAATCTTTTTCTCTTTAACAGTTTTCTCTTCTGAGAGACTGAAATTTTATCAACCCTAGAGTCCACCATAATGATCCTCTTTGTTTTTTCAAACAATAATGAGTCAATAATAAGTTATTTCTCTTAGGGAGACTCTATGACAATAGCTGTTGTTGTATCAATAACCCCATCTATTTTATAAATAGTAGGAAGTATATTTCTCGTGAGTTCTTTAAGATCCATCGCCTCCACCAAGAGTATCGCATCATATGGGCCTGTTACACCCTTTGCCTCTTTAACATTGGATACCCTCTTCTTTATCTCCTTGAGAACCTTCTCTACTTTGTCCACCTCTAGCGTCAACAAAACATAAGCCTCTATCATACTCCTCACACAGGGTTAGAATATAAGAACCTAAATTTAAACTTTTTTAGACTATCCAAAGCTCAAAGCAGCTCAGCAAGCTTTTTGATATCCCTACTGGCAACATGTGTGTAGATCTGTATTGTTCTCAAACTTTTATGCCCCAGCAGCTTCTGTATGTATCTTATATCTGCCCCTCCCTCTAGCAAATGTGTGGCAAAGCTATGTCTCAAAACATGTGGCGTTACTTTTTTGGTTATATCTGCTTTTTTCGCAATGTTTTTCACTATCTGCTGTATTGTTCTTTCACTATAGATTCCACCTCTCTCTGA
>QMUF01000211.1 GCA_003663525.1 Thermococci archaeon
GAAGAACGCCTTTATTGGTCCACAGCCATCCAAGCGAGCGGCCTCAAATATCTCATTTGAGAGGGACATAAAATACTGTCTCATGAGGAAGATGCTGGAGACGTTGGTTATTCCAAGCAGAGCGAGTCCAAAGATGTTGTCTATTAGCCCAAGCTTATATATTATAATGTAATTTGGCACTAAGGTTACGAACATGGGGATCATCAAGAGAGAAAGTAGAGCTGAAAAAAGAACATCTCTCCCTGGGAATTTCAACCTAGCAAATGCATAACCGGCCATGCTGGTAAACATTATATTGCCCGCAACTATTAAACCCGCATAAAGAGTAGTGTTTCTAATCCATCTTGGGAATAATTCCAACCTAAAGAGTTTCTGATAATTCTCTAGGGTGAATGGACTAGGCATCCACTCTGGGGGATATCTTGAAGCTTGAGCCCACGTCATAAAAGAAGCTATAAGAGAGCGGATGAATGGCATTAGATAAACGAGTGCAAAGGTTAGTAGGACTACATAAGTTATTACAACCCAGATACGTCGTATTAGTAGTTCTTTTTCTTTGGGTGTCATCTCATAGCCCTCCCATACTTTTTCTGGAAGATATATGTAGTTGTAAAGATTATAGCAAAGAGGAACCAACTTTTAGCTGCTGCAACCCCGGGGTTAATTCTTGTAAATGCCTCGTTATAGATATCCAGCGCCACGGTGTATCCTGCCCCTCCTGGCCCACCATTGGCGCCAGCCATTACCCAAGCTAGGTCAAACATCTGGAGGGCCCCAATAAGACCCATAACCACTACATACACTATCATGGGCCTTAACATTGGAATTGTTATGAAGAAGAATCTTCTTATGGGGCCTGCACCATCTAGCATAGCCGCCTCGTATATTTCTTTGGGAATTGCTTGCATTGCTGCTAGGAAGGACACCATAAAGTGTCCACTGGTTCCCCATATAGCAACAGTAGCTATCGCTAAGAGGAGATAATTTCTATCGTTTATCCAGTCTATTGGTTGGAATCCTGGAATTACATGGGAAAGTGCAAAATTAATAAAACCGTTTTTCATGAAGAGCCAAATAAAAATCAAGGCGACTATAACGGAAGAGGTAGTTGCAGGAAGAAAGTAGGATACTTTAAAGAATTGTTGGCCCTTAATCTTTTGATTTGCAAAAGAGGCCAAAACTATAGCAAGAAACGTTTGTACGGGGACAACTATTGCAGTATAAATAAGAATGTTTTTTAATCCTGTATAAAACGGAGAAAGCAAATATGAGGCTCCGTTGAGGCCTCTCATTAGGTCTCTTAATACTATCTCAAAATTTTTTAACCCCACAAATTGCATTGCCCCTATATAATCCCACTTGAAAAAGCTCAAATAGAAGGCAAACCCCATTGCAAAATATCCAAAAACGAGGTTTAGAATGACAGCGATTGAGATGAGAGATAAACCGGCAACAATTTCCTTATTTCTAGCCTTCTCATAAAAAGAAGAAAAAGAAAACATATCAGTCACCTCAGCCACTTAATTCTTCTTGAACAACCTGCTTCATAACATCTATTGCTTCGTCAATTGTCATTTCTCCTCTCATTGCAGCAGCCATTGCGTCACTGAACTTACCTTCAAGTGGTCCTGATTTTGGACCCCAAAGGAACACTATCATTTCGTCGTACTCAAAGGAGAGTGTCTTCTTGTGTTGTGGCCACATGTCTGGGTCATTCTCAAAGCCCTTTATACTTGGTAGTGTGTGTCCTCCTTTGACAACAAGTTCTTTTTGTCCATCTGGACCTAATAAGAATTCTACAAATTTCCAAGCCTCTTGTGGATGTTCGCTCTTTGCGTTTATTCCTAAGATGACTGTATATGCCATTGTAACTCTGCCTTCTTTTCCAGCTGGAACTGGAGCAATGTCCCAGTCTTCTCCATACTTGAAGTCAGGGAACTGATCAGCTAAGAATGGTATCATCCAGTTTCCACTTATTACCATAGCAACTTCTTGTTGACCGAAGGCATCTCCAAGCCATCCTGCACCTACATCTCCGGGTTGCACAACATAAGGAGTTAATCCTTGTTCTTCCCTCTCAATCTTTCCTTTCTTGTAAAGGTTTATGTACCAAGTAAGGGTTTCTTTAACCACTGGATTGTCAAACCAAGCTGCATCTTCAGGTTTTTCAAACCAAGGCTTTGGAGCACCGTTACTCACAGCAACGGGTACGTATCTGTTGAATCCACCAAGATAAATTGCCAAGCCAGGTTTTCCAGTTTTATCAGCTATTATCTTTGCATATTGTTCAAGCTCTTCCCAAGTTTCGGGTGGTTTTGTCAATCCTGCTTGTTCAAAGAGTTTCTTGTTATAGAAGAGAGCTAACATACTCCAATCTTTTGGAAGACCATAAAGCTTTCCATCCTTCTTGAAGGGTTCTAAGAGGAATGGGTAGAATTGATTGATAAAGCTTTGGTCTGCAAGTTCGGATATTGGGTATAGAGCTCCCTTGTCAATGAATATTGGTGACCATGCGCTATCAACGTAGAATATGTCTGGAGCAACACCAGCTCCAAATGAAGCTAGGATGTTTTCGTGGAACATTTGAGTAATGACCTCATATTTAATACCAATGTTCGGGTTTGC
>QMUF01000212.1 GCA_003663525.1 Thermococci archaeon
GTGGCCTTTGCAAGGGAAATAATACTTTTCAAAGCTTTTTGAGTTTTTTTATCATCAACACCAGCTTGAGCATATGTGAGCATAATTATCACCAAGATTTGATCTTGTGAAGAGTTTAAAAATTTTGCCATGTTAATGTAGATTTAATGTAATTGTTTTTGCTATCTAAACATTTTAATGTCTAAAAATGATTATAAGTATCGGGGGCGATACTTAGTATCGGGGGCGATACATATGCTATTTGACCCGCAACCCAAAACACGAAAAGAGGAAATTTTTGACCGAGAAAAGGAGATAACGGAAGTAATCAAATCAATTGAAAACTATCCCATAACCTTAATCCTCGGAATTAGACGAGTTGGTAAGTCTTCTGTTTTAAAAGTAGCACTTAACGAGAGCAAGGCAGTTGGAGTTTATATTGATGCAAGGAAACTGTACACAAACGTGGGAGGGTGGATCACAAAAGATGAACTCAAGCGAGAGCTTGGAAATGCACTATTGAATCTAAAACCAAAGATTCTAAAGCCCCTACTCTCATATCTTAACATATCAAAAGTATCAGTAAAAGGACTTGAATTTTCATTTAAGGAGCAAAATCTGGTGGAAATCCTGGAAAAGCTCAATAAGTTTGGAGAAGAGAAAGGCAAAACTATTGTGCTTGCTTTCGATGAGGCTCAATATCTAAGATTCTATGGTACAAAAGGAGGTAAAGAATTCCTAGCTTTGGTAGCATACGCCTACGATAATCTGCCTAGAATACACTTTGTTTTTACTGGTTCAGAGATTGGCCTCTTACATGACTTTTTAGGGTTTGAAAATCACGAAACGCTTCTTTTCGGTAGAATATACAACGAAATTACCATAACACCATTTACAAGAGAAAAGTCCCTTGAGTTTCTTAAGAGAGGATTCAACGAGGTCAACTTAAAAGTGAGAGAATGGGAACTAGAGAGAGCAGTTGAGATCTTGGATGGAATTCCAGGGTGGCTGGTTGAATATGGATTCCACTATCTCCACACCAAAGACTCTAAGAAGGCACTGGAGCTCACTATGAGAAAGGCACAACAAACAATGTTAGAAGAAATCAAAGAGCTAGAAAAGAGAAGCAGGAGATACACATTTATTTTGAAAGCTGTAGCTTTAGGATTCAATCGCTGGGAGAAAATAAAAGGATATCTTGAGGCTCATGAAGGCAGGATAACAAATGCACGGTTTTCCTCTTTGCTTAAAAATCTTGAAAGAATGAGTTGGATAAAAAGTGAACTTAAAGATGGAAAAAAGCTATACTCAATAACCGACCCTGTGATAGAACGAGTTTTGAGAGAGCTCTGATATCCAGTTCTATTGCCTTTTAAAAATTTTATCATTTTTATGTTCAAAAACTCTTAAATATTTCTATAGTTTTAACATATAAACGTCAATAAATTTAGGTGATACCCATGATAAGTATTAGAGACGAAATTGGAACTCCCTTAACTGATTCTGCTGTCAAGATAATGCTCCTTGGAAGCGGCGAACTTGGAAAAGAGATAACCATAGAGGCCCAAAGATTGGGAGTGGAAGTTATTGCAGTTGATCGATATCCAAATGCTCCTGCAATGCAGGTAGCCCATAAAAGCTACGTAGGGAATATGAAGGATAAAGACTTCCTCTGGAGCATTGTGGAGAGAGAAAAACCTGATGCAATAGTACCGGAAATAGAGGCCATAAACCTCGATGCACTCTTTGAGTTTGAAAAGGAGGGCTACTTCGTTGTCCCAAATGCAAAGGCCACATGGATTGCAATGCACCGTGAGAGAACCCGAGAAACACTTGCAAAGGAAGCAAAAGTTCCAACATCAAGATACATGTATGCAACTACTCTGGATGAGCTTTATGATGCCTGCGAAAAGATTGGCTATCCCTGCCACACCAAGGCCATAATGAGCTCCAGTGGGAAGGGATCTTACTTTGTAAAAGGGCCTGAGGACATACCAAAGGCATGGGAAGTTGCAAAAAAGAAAGCTCGTGGCAGTGCCGATAAAATAATAGTTGAAGAACATATAGATTTTGACGTCGAAATAACCGAACTGGCAGTGAGACACTTTGATGAGAACGGGAAGATAGTTACTACCTTTCCAAAGCCAGTCGGCCATTATCAAATTGAAGGAGACTATCACTCAAGCTGGCAGCCAGCTGAAATTTCGGAGAAGGCCGAGCGTGAAGTGTATAGAATAGCCAAGAAGATTACTGATGTCCTCGGAGGTCTTGGAATCTTTGGTGTGGAGATGTTCGTCAAAGGAGACAAAGTATGGGCTAACGAAGTTTCTCCAAGGCCTCATGACACAGGAATGGTAACCATGGCATCTCATCCTACCGGTTTTTCCGAATTTGGGCTCCATGTAAGAGCGATTTTAGGACTTCCAATTCCAGCGATAGAGGAGAATGGCATTAGAAAGTTCCCACTTCTAACTCCTGCAGCTACCCACGTGATCTTGTCAAACCAAGAAGGCTTTGGTCCAAGGTTTAGGAACGTGTTTAGGGCATTGAACGTTCCAAACACAACCGTTAGGTTCTTCGGAAAGCCCGAAGCCTATAAAGGAAGGCGCCTTGGTGTTGCCCTTGCGTGGGATAGTGA
>QMUF01000213.1 GCA_003663525.1 Thermococci archaeon
AACTGCTACCGTTATAACTATTGCTATCAATAAAATTATGCCTACAATGGCTGATACTGCTCTTCGCATGAAATAAAAATATATTACGTGGTTAATATATTTTTCCCTTTTTTCCCGTTTTGTGTGAAAAAGTTTTTAGTATCAAAATAGATTTAAAAACGGTGATAAAATCTCTATAAGTAAAAAACTTGGGTTCTATGTATCTCTTAGTTTTCTTGTTTTACTTGCTAGTGGTTCATGGTCTATAGTATTGTTTAACGATGAATTTGTGTTAGATAGGTTTTTAGCTAATGGTTTTTTTACAGTAGCTGTGATGTGGATAACTGTAGTGTTTACTAGGCATTTTACTAAAAAGAAAGAGAGATGGAATGTGCCGAAGTAATTTAACTGTTCCATGAATGACCGCAGTTGGAACATGTGAAAGAGTAGTATGGCGTTCCGTCTGCATCTGTGTACACGTTTCCAATTACTTCTTTTCCACAGTTTTCACAAATTTCGGTATGCATGATATCCCTCATATTGTTTCTGGGTATTTGTTAAATTGAAACCAGTCTTTTTCGACAGGTGTTAAACATTTCTTTTTAACAAGTTGTTTAATGTATCTTTCTACTGTTTTAGGTGAATGAATCCATTTAAGGTTGGTCAGTAGGTGTTTATGTATTTCTTCTCTTGTTATTGCTGTTTTTGATTCGGCAAGTTTTAGTATTTGGTCTTCAACTGGGTCGTATCCTCTTCTTATTTTGATTGGTTGTTTTTTTGTTTTTAGTTTTACTCCGCAGTAGTATTTCCCTGCATGTTGGTATAGTAACCCTCCAAGTGTTGGACCGTTGTGCATTTCTTCTACATATTTTTTTGCGATTATTGTGGATGTGAGAACTCTTTTTTCTTTGGTTAAATGCCGTATGATGTCTTCCAGTGTTGCCCCGTTTGATTGTTTAACATAGTAGTATATCAGTTGTATGAACGGGTTTTCACCTATGTATAGTACGTCTTCTTCATGCATTAATGGTATTTCTTTCTCGCCTGTAGGGGTTATAATGTATTGTGGTTTCCTATATTGTGGGTCTGGCTGTAAAGGGTACATATGGTTTGTTAATGGTGTCCAGGGTATTGGTTCGTCTTCTGTGCCATCTGATTTTATAACCCGTATGATTGAATGCATAGGTGATGGGTTTTCAACGGCTATGTGTAAATCTGAGCCTGGTCTATTTGAAAGGATGAACCGTCGCATTTACATATTCTCCAATGTGTTGTTCTATTCTTTGTATTTCAAAAAATGGTTTAATCTCACGGGTGGTGTATATGTTTTGTAGTTCTCCTATAATTTGTGCCCGTAGCATGTCATATTTGGATAGGTGTTTTTTTTCTATTGTTCGTGGTTTATCCTCACCCCATAGGTAGAATGCTTTGTTGTTGATTAGGATTACTGGTGTAAATCTTCCACCTACTCTCTGGGAATACCAGTGGAAGAATTGTTCATCTTTGCTACCAAGTGTACCGTTTATATCTACTATTTTTAAATCAATGAGTGGTAAAGGATGCATTCCTTCTTCTTGTAGTTTACGTGAGAGGATATCTCTTCTTGCTATCATGTTTTCAAGTATGTATTTTTGTACATAGTTGCATACTGGGCAGTTGTGTTCAACATATATAGTGATAGTTGCTGTTTTCAAAGCTGTTCCTCCTCTTCTTGCCTTGCATATTTTGCTTCTATCTGTGCCAACCTGGTGGCTAACTCGTTTTCATCTTCACCTAGTCCTTCTGCTATATCCTGTATAGATATTCCTTTTTTTGCTAAAGTGTATAATTCCTCGTCACTAGCTTGTATTATCACTGGTGGTGCTATTATCTTCATGATAGATGTAAATAGTTTACTAAATGATTGAGATAGCTCGTTTAAAACACTTTCTTTGGGAGTGGCTGTTCTGAGTTTTCCAAGTGCTGCTTCGCATGCTCCTATGTTTTGCAGTATTACTGAGTAATAGTTGTAAATTGTTCCTCCTATTTTTTTCATCTCTGGCTCTAACTCCTGTATTTCATCGAAACACCCTAAGATATATGGCATGTTTTCTTTTGGGTCTTGTAAGAAGAAAAAACGTAAATCCTCTCGGAGTAGCCGTAAACGTTCTATTGGAGTATGTATAAGGTATGATGTTCTACTGATTTCACCTAGCATACTGTATAGTTTTCTTGTTTTAGTGCGACCTGGGGAGTATGTACGTAAGACATAGTCGAATTCTTCAAACAAGTTATGGATTTTTTCACAATCAACGGTACGTGTCTGGTAATATTTCAGTAGTTCTTCTTTAAGCTGATTGGCATTGTATGCTATTTCTTCATAGTCTCCCTCTGAAATGTTTCTAAAAAGTTTAGCCATATACTTTCTAGCATCTTCCGAGGGGAAAAGCCTAAGGCTCACCATGTTCCTCACCAGGTGATTGTTTTTCAGCAGGTGTTAAGTTTTTTAACAGGTTTATTATTTCTTCTTTCATCTTCCGTACATCTGTTTTTGTAGCATACTCTGTAAAACTACCTGCTCCTATCTCATCTAGTTTCTTTTTAGCCTCTGCTTGTTTCGTTGCAGCTTCTACAATTACATCAGCACTGTCTTTACC
>QMUF01000214.1 GCA_003663525.1 Thermococci archaeon
GATCGTTCCTGCTTTTTCCCAAAGCTAAATATCCCTCATCTTTTCCAAGTTTTTCCTTCAAATAAATCTCAATCGCTTCATGCACATCTTCAGCATTAATGGAAAATAACGGTGATGGATTTTGAAGAAGTTTTTTAAGCTCTTTCAGTATTTTATGTCCTTTTTCTGCTGGAATCAGGCCTTGAGTAGTCAACACTTTTACATGGGCGATTAAACTTTCAATGACTTCACTGACTATCTCTTTATCATCCTCCATTGATGAGGTGTAGGCTAGAATATTAAAATCGACATCACCCAACAGGTTTTTCCTATACATAGCACCACCTAACTAACGACCTTCTTTGACCTCACCGGGGTTGGAGGAGTGCACAGAGAGTTTATCTTGTGTTTTGTGCTATAAGCTAAAACACTCTGCAATCCAAAGAGCTCAATAAAGCCAACTGCTAGCTTTTGATCAAAAGTACTGAACTTTTCATAGGTTGCAAGCTTTGTATCGTAAAGTGCATTCTCAGACGACCTCCCAACCACAGCAACATTCCCCTTGTAGAGCTTTACTTTAACAGATCCACTGACATTTGCTTCAACTTCATCTATGAAGGCATCTAAGGCTTCCCTAAGTGGCTCAAACCAGAGACCATTGTAAATGAGCCATGCCCATTTTGACTCAACGATTTCTTTAAACTCGAGAACCCATTTTGTGAGAATCAGCTTTTCTAAATCCTTATGGGCCTTTATTAGGGTAATTGCTGCCGGGGCTTCATAGACTTCCCTGCTTTTTATTCCAACGGCCCTATCCTCAATGTGGTCTATCTTGCCGACTCCATGCTTTCCGGCTATGAAGTTCAAGGTTTCTACAAGTTCTACGGGATTCATTTTCTTTCCCTCTAGCCCTATAGGAACCCCATCTACGAAGTCTATTGTAAGGTACTCCGGTTTTTCTGGTGTTTTTTCGGGAGAAAGAGTCCATTCAAAAACCTCTTCTGGAGGTTCCTCAAAAGGATCTTCTAGAATTCCTCCTTCTACTGAGCGTCCCCAAAGATTCTCATCAATGCTGTAAATCTTATCCCTAACCGGTATTCCGTTTTTCTTTGCATATTCCATTTCCCAATCCCTTGTAAGATTGAGCTCCCTAACCGGGGCAATTATCTTAATCTCGGGATAGAGGGCTTTAACTGATAAATCAAACCTAACCTGATCATTTCCTTTTCCGGTGCAACCATGAGCTATCGCATCGGCATTCTCCTTTTTAGCTATCTCAACAACTTTTTCAGCTATTAAGGGCCTTGCCAAAGCCGTTGATAGTGGATAAGACCCTTCGTAGAGTGCATTTGCCTTTATTGCTTTGAATATGTATTTCTCGACAAATTCCTCCTTTGCATCTATGGTATAGTGTTTTGATGCACCGAGTTTGAGTGCTTTCTCTTCAATCTTTTCAAAATCGTCCTTTTGTCCTACATCTACAGTAACTGTAATCACTTCGGCGTTCATTTTCTCCTGCATCATCTTCAATATAATTGAGGTATCCAGACCTCCTGAATAGGCCAAAACTATCTTCATACAGATCACCAAAGTGGAGATAAAAAGAACGTTTTTATATTTTTTGTAACTAATGTATTAAAATTTACAAATAATGTTGCAAATACAACAAAATTTGAACTCAGTGAATTAGGGTTTAGCAAAAAGAAAAAAGATAGTTTAGAGTTATTTTGAAGTCTTTCTCATCTTTAGGATCATGTCCTCAAGTATCTGGTACGCTTTTGGAGCATCCCTACGGTTAAGAACAAATATTGTGTCTTTGTGACAGGATATTATCTGTGTTATGTTCACTCCACTTGATGAAAGGGTTGAAGTCATGATGGCGATAATTCCAGGGGTCTCAATTATCTCTTCTGGGCTTATCAGAACTATTGCTGTTTGCTCTTCAATAAGATCGACTATGGCCTTCGGTTGTATAATCTTAAGTACTTTCTCCTTTTCTTCACTTGAGAGGACTAGTGTAAATGTCTCAACTCCTTGAGTAAGTTGGAAAAACCGTGCGTTTTCCATTACTTTGAAGAGCTGTTCAAGGTTATTTAATACAGCTCTCCGTTCGGCGGTTATTACTATTAAATCAGATTGGAGCTCAATAACAGTCTTTGCAACCACGTTCTTGATTTTCTTTTCAAAGAAGGCTCTTTCTTTCTTTAAGTCCTCTCCTATTCTTATCAAGGCCATCTTTACTGCTCCAGTTGAGGTTTTGATGTTTTTCTTCTCTAATTCTTTTAAGATAACCCTTGCTAAAGCGCTGTAGTTTATAACATCTAAAATTAAGCACTCCTTAATTGCTGGACGGGAGAGAACGATGTCTTTTACAGCCTTTGCCACACTAATTTTTTCTTCCGCCATCATCTCACCTAAAAAGAATACTACCTTATGATATATAACTTTTTGTGCTATTTGATACTTAAATTTTCAGCTTTTTAATTATTTCTAAAAGCTCTTTCAGGTCTTTAGCATAGTAACCAGCACTTTGAACTTTTCTGCCAACAGCTATGCTCAGATTAGCTTTCTTAAACATGGGAGCATCGTTATTTCCATCACCTATAGCTAATACAAAGTCTTCATC
>QMUF01000215.1 GCA_003663525.1 Thermococci archaeon
ATATAAATGTCGGGAGTTGCTATTCCTGCCTTATTTGCCATCCGCATTATCCCGTCATAAAGCCATGGCATCTCCTCAAATGAGAGCAAATTTTGATCCTTTCTGAGAAATTTTCTGGTTGTCCACAAGTACAGAATTATAAGGGCAAAAAAAGTGACTAAAATAATAACTAACCCAAATTTACCAAGATACAGCAATGTCATCAACAGTTGGGCCAGAAATATCAATCTAAGCATTAATTATCACTTCTTTATTTTTGATAGGTAAGCTACGGTTGTCTCTTTAAAGTTGTTCATGAGTGAATTGAGTATACTTTCAACCACTTTTTTCTCAAACTCTTCTTTGCTCGTGGCTACACTATATACGTACTTCATGCCACCTCTTCCACTACCTACTTTTCTTTTCAGCAGTCCTCTTTCACATAACCTGTTCATCAATATGCTTACTGTAGAACGCCTCAGGCTTTCATGCTTTTCCTTAAGATAGTCATAGACTTCTCCAGCAGTAGCTACTTTGATTTTCCACATATACTCCATTATTTCTGCTTCCATCGGAGGAAGAACCGCTCTCAAGCCTTCCTCATTAATCTTGAATTCATGAGGTTCCATTAGACATCTCCTCTCAAGATTAATTCTTATAACCACTACTAACTATGCAAATACCCATACATAAATTTTTTGGATGTTTGAAGAGATTTCAGAAAAGCCCTTTTGGCGGGCCGGAGGGGATTCGAACCCCTGACCTGCGGATTAAGAGTCCGCCGCTCTAACCATGCTAAGCTACCGGCCCACGCCCAATCCAATAAGGATTAAAGGCTATTTATAAAGCTTTCGGTTAAAGAAGACAGAAAAATTTATAAGCAGACTGAGAAGAGAAATAAACGGCGCTCTTGCGGGGGTTGCCGAGCCTGGTCAAGGCGCGGGATTCAGGGTCCCGTCCCGTAGGGGTTCCGGGGTTCAAATCCCCGCCCCCGCACCAAGGATAGACTCTTCTTAAAGCCCAAAACAAAAAATAAAAAGATTTGTTCATTCGCCAAACTTCTCTTTGTAAAGCTTGGCCAGTTTTTCAATTCCTACTGGGATGTCTTCTTTGCTTGGCCTTGAGAAGTTCAGTCTTATAGCATTCTTTCCGGAGTCATCTGTGTAGAATGGCTTACCCGGAACAACCACAACCCTCTCTTTCTCCATTAGCTTACTTGCAAATGCCATTCCATCTGCTTCCTCAGGCAAGAAGAGCATAACGAACATTCCTGCTATAGGCTTTGTAAACTTAGCATCTGGTAAATTCTCCTCAAGAGTCTTTAACATAAGATCTCTTTTCTCTTTGTAACCCAAGAGAGCACCGTTAAGGTGGTACTTTTCAAAGTACCCTCTCCTCAAGTATTCCAAGGCTATGTACTGAGATATTGCCGGAGCACAGAAGTCAATTGGTTGCTTTTGCATGAGCACCTTCTTGAGTATATCTCCCTCAGCGATTATCCACCCAACTCTAAACCCTGTTCCAAGGACTTTGCTAAATGTTCCTGCAACAATTACCCTCCCTTCATTATCAAGAGCCTTTAGGGGTACTATATCTCCACCCTCGTAGCGCATAGTGTTGTAAGCAGTATCTTCAATTATCAGAAGATCGTACTTGGAGGCCAGTTCAAAAAGGGCCTTTCTTCTATCCATGCTCATTGTAACACCCATTGGATTCTGACCGGTTGGAATTGTGTAAATGAACTTAATTTTCTGCCCTTTAGTTTTGAGCTCTTTAATCTTCTCCTCTAGAAGATCTACCCTCATCCCATCGTTGTCAACTGAAACTCCTTCAATTTTTGCCCCAAGTTGCTCAAACGCCAATAATGTGTTTATATATGAGGGATTCTCTGTAATAATAACATCTCCAGGGTCAATTAGGACTCTTCCAAGTAAATCCAACGCTCCAGTTCCACCTATACTCAGAACAATATTCTCTGGAGAGACCTCTAGATTATCATGTTTCTTTAAAAATGCTGCTATCTCTTCTCTAAGTTCCGGGATTCCATTTGCAGGAGTATACATGACAGATTTTGGTTGGTTTTGGAGAATTTCTTTTGCTATCTCTCCAAGGACTTTTCTTGGAATTAAATCTGGATCCGGATCACCAGCAGCCAAAGAAACCAATTTCATTCCTTTCTTTTGGAGCTCAGAAGCCTTCTTCATTACTTCTGCTAAAGCAGAACCTTTAATCCAATTGGCCCTCCCGGCCAAATATTTTGCATAATCCATGGTCATCACCAATAATTTAATATTCACAAAAGATATTTATACGTTTTGATTACCATCTTATAGGGGGATTGTAATGAGACCCAAAGTTTTCATAACGCGGGAAATTCCAGAAAACGGGATCAAAATGATCAAGAAATTCTACGAGATAGAAGTATGGAAAGATCAGAAAACACCCCCACGAGACGTACTTTTAGAAAAAATTAGAGACGTCGATGCCCTAGTAACCCTCCTAACAGAGAAAGTTGACAAAGAGCTTTTGGATAGTGCTCCCAATCTAAAGATAATTACCCAATATGCAGTGGGGTATGATAACATTGATGTGGAAGAAGCTACAAAAAGAGGAG
>QMUF01000216.1 GCA_003663525.1 Thermococci archaeon
CCTTAGCAGAGAGACTATTAAAATCATTAACCAAAACTATGCATTGGCTGTAGGCTCAAATCTGGGAGGTGTTGTTCTTGGATTTTTTGGATGGCTTACACCATTTATGGCAGGCATCCTACATATTACCCACAGCCTTGGGGTACTTGCCAACTCTTCAAGGTTATTGAGTTATGAGGATAAAACAAAAAAATAGAGTAAAATATTCTTATAAGAATAACAGATTTTCTTTTTTAAACTTTTGTTCTTTGACAACTAACGGTATTATTTTGTATCAATTAAATAATATGAGAAAACGAGATATGGCACAAGATAAAAATACAAAAAAGGGCAAGGTTTCGGGATTTGCTTGGAAAGTGGGCTTGGGTAAAGGAGGGGATTGTATCTGCCCAAAATGTGGTAAAATTGTTCCACATAAAAAGGGAGTTCCTTGCACTGAGATAAAATGTCCTGATTGTGGCATCCCTATGGCGCGGAAGCTACCTTAGTGCCCATTACTTGGTCAAATCGGGAAGTGGTAAATGATTAAATGGTTTGACTATTTAACTAATTTAAGTTTAGCAGATGGGATTAATTGAAGAAATAAAGGATATTTTACCCTATATCAGGATTGCACATCATATCCCAGGGCGTATTCGATTAAAGCTAGATATGGATGTATTAAAAAAACTTCCATTAAGCGAGCTCAATGGGAAATTGAAAGGTATTAAAGGAATTGAAAATATAAGGATTAACCCCTTAGCGCGGTCTGTAATCATCCATTACAATCCAAAGACCTTTCCAATATCACAGATTGAAAAATTCATCTCAGCCTCTGGCGATAGTGCACCTAGTACATTACTAAAGCTATTTGAGCGCCTATCAAATGTTGATTTTGAAACCGAGTTGACTAAGGTAAAAAACTCATTTTCTCAAGACAATCCAAAGGTTGTGAAATCACTAAAGGCTATGAAAAACTTATTAGAAAGCGATAACAGCCCTGAAACCATAAGACAGGCCTTAAATGCCCTTTTCCCTGAGTTACCACCTTCTACCAGGTCTGCTATTGTAAATTTGTATGAGCGTTTTGTTGTTAAATGATATTTATTAACCATTTAGCGAGTTTGGGATGAAAGACTTTGAAATTGTGCACCAAATACCAGGAAGGATAAGGATTAAGGTGCCTTCTATAAGATGGCTCCCTAAAGATGCTGAGGCTCTAGGGAAAAAGGCAAAGTTAATTGGCTGGGTAGAAGGTTGCACGGTAAATTTTTGCAGCGCTTCTCTCATAATTACCTTTAAGAGTGAGCCTGATGTTAATGAACTTAAAGATGTAATATGCGATTTTCTTAAAATAGATAAAAGGCATGCAGTTGGAAATCCAAAAGGTAATAATACCTTCACATATCAGAAAGAAGAGCATGTCCCTTTACCAATTTTAATTGTTACTGGAATTATCCTTATAGCTTCCTGGTTTTATCGGTTACTTTGGGGTAAGGGGGTTACTAAACCATTTGGGCCTTCTAGATTCTTGAATTTACCAGCACTTGCAACTATTGTCCTTGGATACCCCATTTTAAAACAGGGTCTTAGAGAATTTTTAGAAACGGAAAAACTGAATATGGAGCTCCTGGTATGTATAGCCTCTACAGTCTCATTGATATTTGGAGAGGCCCTTACGGCCTTTGTAGTAATGTGGCTGATGAACCTCTCGGCATATTTGGAAAACAAAGTAGCAGAGAAAACCCGTATAGCCATACGAAACATACTTAAAGTAGATAAGAAAAAGGTATGGAAGGTAATGGATGATGGTGCTGAAATAGAAATTGATGTTGAGGATTTGCAGGTAGGAGAAAAAATTATACTTAAAACAGGGGATTCAATTCCCATTGATGGAGAAACTATTGAAGGCTATGCACTTGTTGATGAGTCACCCATGACAGGAGAATCCATTCCTGTATATAAGAGTGTAGGAGACAAAGTGCTTGCTGGGACTCGTGTTAGTCAAGGAAAGATTATCGTTAGGGTTGAGCATGTAGGTGAGGATACCAGGATGGGTTCTATAATTAAGATGATTGAAAAAGCGCCGGAAAAAGCGCCTATTCAACTGTCAGCAGAACGTTTTTCAGAGATTGTACCCCCTATATCCCTGGCACTGGCCTTGCTTACATTTTTACTTACCCGCAACATTGCTAAGACTATGAGCATGTTGATTATTGTTTGCCCCTGTGCCGTGACCCTCTCTACGCCTGCAGCACTTACTGCTGCTATGGGAAATGCGGTCAGCAATGGAATTCTTATTAAGGGTGGGGCTTACCTTGAGGCCTCAGGGGATATTGATGCCTTAGCCCTTGATAAAACCGGTACATTGACTCAGGGGACACCACGTGTTAGTAGAGTCATTTCTACCAATCCTGAAATAAGTCCACATGAGGTATTCAAAATGGCGGCCCCTGCCCAATTGCATTCTACACACCCTTTTTCACAAGCACTCATCCAAAAGATAAGGGAATGTGAAATTGAAGTTCCGCCTTATGAAAAGACAGAATTGAATATTGGCGGTGGCATGAAGGCGATAGTTGATGGAAGTGGAGTCATGGTAGGA
>QMUF01000217.1 GCA_003663525.1 Thermococci archaeon
ATTAAAGCCCGTTCAACCTATGTTGTACACGATTTTTAAAGATTTCGGTGATGTTGCATTGCTGGGCTGATTCATAGAACATTAGAATTTAAGTAATAAATTGAAAAAAGAAAGTGCTTAATCTTTTTCCTCTGGAGGGATATTTTCCTCTTTAACTGGAATGAGGCACAAGAATTCAAAGGTCTCTGAATCCGGATTTTCATATGCATGCGGTTCATTCGGTGGAACGTACAAAAAGCTCCCTGGAACAACTTTTATGGTTTTTCTTCCATCGGTTATGTATCCTTCTCCCTTTACGATGAATATTTCATGTTCCCAGTCATGCTGGTGGATGGGGATTTTCCCGCCCTTTTTAATGACGAAATATCTCATTGCGAAGTTTTTAGCCCCAATTTTTGGAGAGATAAGCCATCTAATTGTTGTATTTTCAACGTCTTCTATTGTAACTTCTTTTTCTTCGACATCTTGGTAATGGCTAACGAACATTGTTATCACCGATAAAATATGGAAAAAAGCATTAATAAGCTTATCTAACCACCCATATTGTCCAGACCATAAGAATGTAAGCTAGGATACTTATCAAAATGTGAAGTTTTGTCCACAGGCCTTTCTTTTTAGAAAGGGAGATAAAAGCTCCACTAAGCATTGAGAGGTTCATAAGGCCGAAAGTTATGTATCCAAGGGTGTAATGGTCCAAAACTACCATGCTAAACCCTCCCTACGGGGAATATATAAAGAGGGGCCCCGTTTGTTCCAATAATTTCAGCAACTTCTTCATCGTAAAAAGCCCCAATAGCTACTGTTCCCAAGTTTAAGGCTGTGGCTTGGAGGTAGATATTCTGTCCTATATGCCCAGCTTCCATGTGGACGTATCTTATTCCCCTCTCCCCGTAAACTTTTGTTGTTCTCTCATAAAATGCAACGAGTATGATATCTATAGCAGCATCACCAACCCACTTTTGGTCTAGAGCCGCTTTTTGGAGTTCTTTCCTAAAATCCCCCTCTTTAACTAATGTTATACTGTGTTCGAATGGGTTGTAATGGTATATGCCAGGCTTTAGTCTTTCTACACTTCCAACTACAGCAAAAATTTCGAATGGATAAGTGGCTCCAGCACTTGGAGCACTCCTTTTTTTGTCATGAGTTATTCCTTGACAGGCCCATAAGAGTTGGGATAAGTCTTCCAGCTTAAGTGGTTGATTTTTGTACGTTCTGATGCTTTTCCTCTTTGCTATGGCTTCCTCAACGCTCATTTCTCCTCTTAAATTAGGTTCTGGCAGGAGTATTTTTTCTCCTTCGTATGTGAGCTCACTTCTTTTCTCTAGGAGATAGGGTTTTAATGCTAACAGAATTGAAAGGAAAACTACCAGCACCACAATAAATAAGGCTACTTTTCGATAGTCCATATTTGTATATAGTTCTTCAACTATTTTAGCTTTTATTATCTTGATGGGCTAAAGGCTAATAATTAATCAATTTTATATTTTGAGAAAGTGAAAATTAGAATGGGTTTAGGTTGGTGGTAACATGCTTTTGATTCAAGAACTGCCAACTCCACTTGTGGTTGTTGACCTCGATAAATTGGAGTTTAACATAAAAGAGGTTGCAAAAGAAGCTAAGAAACACAACAAACAGCTTTTTCCAATGGTTAAAACCCATAAATCGGTTTATGTGGCGAATCTTCAGAAAAAAGCAGGAGCAGGGGGATTTCTGTGTGGTACAATAGATGAAGCTGAGGCCTTGGCTGAAGCAGGTTTAGGAGAAACTCTAATGCTTGCATATCCAATAGTGGATAAAGAAAATTTCTCTCGGGTTGCAAGACTTATTGAGGATGGATTGAGAGTGATATTCAGAATTGATAGTGTTGATACCGCAGAATTCCTAGATGCAGAACTCAAAAAGAGAGGTTTAAGAGCAGAGTTCACTATCATAGTGGATACTGGAGGAGGCAGATATGGTATAGAGCCTGAGAAAGTGGGAAACTTTGCGAAAAGGGTGGAGGAATATAGTAACTTAGAGTTTGTTGGGATAACAACTCACCCCGGACACGTGTATAATGCCACAAACCCTAAGGAGGTTAGGGCAATAGCCAAGCAAGCAACAAAGGGCATGAAAATTGCTTTAAGTTCTCTGAGGCAATGGAACATGAATCCAGAAATCGTGGGGACTGGATCAACACCTACGTTTAGATTTGACATTAAAGAGGAGATATACACTCACCTGTTCCCGGGCAATTATGTTTATTACGATAGACAACAAGCCCTCATTTTTGGTTCAACAAACTTGGAAAGATGCGCTCTCACGATATTTGTAACAGTAACTTCAATAGCAGAGAGATGTGGAAAAAGGTTTGGCCTGATAAATGCTGGAAGCTTATATTTTGATAAGAGAGGCCATGAAATTCTTGGTAGTTTGGGGCAGGCAGTTGAGTATCCAAGAGCTACATTGATTGGGCTCTCACAAGAAGTTGGAAAAATTGATGTAACGAATGAACCGGATATTAAAGTTGGTGAGAAAATTAACGTAATCCCAAACCATTCATGCTTCTCAAATAATGCTACAAGCTATATCATAGGTCACAGA
>QMUF01000218.1 GCA_003663525.1 Thermococci archaeon
ATAAACCTCTAACAAAGCGGGCCCCTTCATGGGGCTTCCCGCAGAAGGGGCAACGCTTAGAAGTGAAAGCCTCATTCACAACTTCAACGCTAATACCATACTCTTCCGAGACTTCTTTAAGACGCTTAATAACGTAATTAAACCGCCAAACGTGGGAAAGGATGAAGTTTTGCTTTTTACCCTTATTAGAGTTCCTTGCGATTTCCTTTGGATAGCCAACTACAATTCTGCTAACGCCTAATTGATAGAGTTTTTCAACCGTTTGTTTGACTGCAGTGTTAATGTAGTGCTTTGCTTGGAGTTTAGCCTTTTCATGCATTCTCTTGAGTCTTCTACTCTTTTTACAGCCCGACTTGTTGATTTTAGACTGGTATTCAGCAATCCTCTTTTGCCAGTAGAATGCAATACTCTTTAATGGCCTCCCATTCACGAGGAAACTCTCACCATTCTCAACGTAGACAGCCATTAAATTGTTCACTCCCAAGTCAATGCCGGCTGTTAAATTACTTAATGGTTCTCTCGGGATTTTAACCCAATCATTCTCAGTTAACTTCTCCTCAACTTTTGAAGTGGTGACGTGAGCGTACCACTTGCGTTTAACTTTATTGTAAATTAATTCTAACCTCCCTTGCTTGCCCTTCAAGTGAATCCTACCCTTGAATTGGACTTCCAATCTCTTGAATTTCCCAAGACCCCTCAAAATCAATTTGTTGCCTTCAATCTTGTACTGATCTTTTCTGAGGATTATGAGTGGTTTCCCCTCTTTTTTATAACCTGGCGGGTTTGGTTTTAACCACTTTGGTAATTCCTTACTCTTCCTCATTCTAATTTGCGAGAAGAAGTCCCTCCAAGCTTCAGCATTCTTTCTGCAAACTTGTTGAACTGTTGCTGACCCAATTTCACGCTTGTACTTCTCGTAAATGATTTTTTCACTCTTGTTAAAATCCACTGGCTCGTGATTAAAGAATTGTTGCCTGCGAAGGTAATTCACTTCATTCCAAACTTTTGCTCCAAAGTCAGCTAACTCGAAGAGTGCTTTTTCTTGAGTTTTTGAGGGTTGTAGTTTGAGTATTACTGTTCGTTTCATCATCATTAATAGTATAATTCTTAAGCTTTAAAAAAGTAACGCTTCCTACTAAAGGGCTTGTTTTAGAATTCCCACATCCCCACTCTGAAGGGCGAGGCTTACAAAAGAAAAAAGTAATGGACTCAAAAAAAGAAGATAATGACAGATATAAACCAGAAGATGAACCAATTTTTGAAAATGCTCCTGCAGCATACTTTTCCACTCTACCAATAAGAAGGATCGTAAATGTGCTCAAACACAACAAGATTCCGGCTACAATCTCAAATACTGCTGGAACTTATGTGTGCAACACAGCGATGTATGTTGCCCTACATCACACAACGTTAAATGGATTAAACGCCAAAACAGGCTTTATTCACATACCATACACCCCCGAACAAGTGTTGGAAAAAACACAACCCTCCATGAGCCTCGAAAGGATAGAAAAAGCAATAGAAATAACAATAAAAGAAAGTATAAAAAGCTAATAGGTTCTTGCAAATCTTACTACATACTTTGCATTTTTTCCACAGTTAGCACATTTCTTTCCTTCGATTTTTGCCATTTCTTCAGGGTATGGAATTCCCAACATACTGGCATCAAGTATTTCTTCCATTTCTACACCACAGCCTTTTTCACCACACCATGGTAATTCCACTACACCTCTTCTGTCTTCAAAGAGCTTTTTGGCTTCTTCCAATGTGTCTACTCTCTTTATGTGGGTCTCTAAGAATTCCCTTGCCCTATTATAGAGATTCTCTATTATTGCATCAAGGATCTTCCTAACCTCTTCAATGATGTTCTCTCTCTTTACTGCGAACTTTTCAAATGTGTCTCTTCTAGCAAATACTGCTTGGTTTTCTTCGACATCTCTTGGACCAACTTCGATTCTTAGTGGTACTCCCTTGATTTCCCAATCGTAGAACTTTCTTCCGGGTCTTACATCCTCCCTATCATCGACGTAAACTCTTACGCCTGCAGTTTTGAGTTCTTCTGCTATTTCTTTAGCATATGCATTTACATCATAGGGTGAGTCTTTCATTGGAATTGGAATTACCACTACCTGTACAGGAGCTATGGTTGGAGGCAATACAAGACCGCTGTCGTCCCCATGGACTCCCATAATGGCAGCCACAAGTCTCTCACTCATGCCAAATGTTGTTTGATGGACATATTCATGTGCCCCTTCCTCTGTCTCATATGTAATCTCATAGGCCTTAGCAAAATTCTGTTTGTAGTGGTGCATAGTACCAATTTGCAGGGTTCTTCCATCTGGCATTATAACTTCAGCCCCAAGTGAATAAAACGCACCGGGGAATTTATCCCAGTCAGGGCGCTTTGAAACTATGTATGGCAGAGCAAGGTTCTTGGCAAGATTATCAAATATCTCTAAGTCTTCTCTTATTTGTCTTTCAGCATCCTCAAAACTATCATGGGCTGTGTGAGACTCAAAGAACCTACTTATTTCTCTGACTCTAATCAAAGGTCTGGTA
>QMUF01000219.1 GCA_003663525.1 Thermococci archaeon
TAGTATTACGTTATTTTGTAACAATATTTAAAATTTTAAAGAAAAGAATTTGGATTAGAAGGACAATTTGTAATGTTCCACAACTAATTCGTCTATTCCTATCTTCTCAAGGATACTCAAGGGTACTTGCATTGAAACCTGCACTATTCCTGGAAGTCTACCAATCTCTACGGCTCCACTTATGGTGACCCTATTTCTAACTTCTTCAATATTCATTCCAAAGAGCTTTGCGGCCCTTTCGAAACCTCTCATGGCAGCTTCATTTATTGTGGGCCCAGATCCTATTATCTGTATTGGGGCAACTGGCTCCGGTTCGATTCCAAACTTTTTAGCTAAGATTTGTACTCTTTCCCATTCGTCCTTTCTCCAAGGTTTAGCCAGGGGAGGTAGATCCTCTTCTGGTGGTAGCAATAGTGGGCCGTCTAGATTGAGGTTCTTAATAACTGAAACTTCTATTTCACTTTCAGCACTTACATCTGTCGTGTGTCCTGCAACTTCCCCATCTCCCTGCATTGCATGGGCATCTCCAGCGTAAACACCACCGCCATCGACTTTTACTGGGGCTATTATAATTGCCCCTTCTTTAACTGCATCAATGTCCAAATGTCCATCGGTAAGCTTTGTATCGTATTCTTCTTTTGTTATTGCATATGGATGTGGGGCATCTATCAAGAAGGAACCAAAATCTCCAGCATTGTGGGAGTCAGGAATATCTACTGCAGGTACAGTTCCAAACTGGCCTAAAAATGGTATCATTCTTGAGGGAACTCCAACTATATCAGCTTTTGCAAATATTAGAATTGGCACTTGTTTTGAGTTCTTGGGTAGAGAATGCCACTCCCAAGCATCTTTGGCTATCATCTCAGCGGTTTCTTTATTTACTGTAACTCCAACTCCTAAATTATGGTCAAAGACCATTGTATAACCATTCACCATCTTAAATGGTGACGCTGGGGATCCGCAGTGCTTGCAGCGTACAGCATCTTCTCCAATCCCAACTACTTCAAATTCGGGCCATGGTTCGTTACATGCGGGGCACTTTTTGGCCACAAAGGGATCGCCAACAAAGGCCCCCTCCCTAACGGTATCTACTCCCGAAGAGGCCGCTTTTGAGAGAACTTTTATGTTCTTTATCTTCATTACCAGTCCATCACCAACTTTTGAATTCTCAACTGCAACTGGCACGTTGACTTCGTGGCCTCCTCTTAAAGTCGGGGTTATCATTGGACCCCAGCATCCGGGTGCTGTAACGAAGATTATTCTTCCCCCATCTGCCACAGGCCCAAGCATTTTGGAGTGTGGCCCAATGATTCCGTTTGTTTGTAGGTCGTTAAAAATCTCTTCTTCAGCAACCATTTTGAATCACCGAGTATTAGTTTAGTAAGCAATATATAAAAACATGGAGGTATATCTAACGAGGTATTAGCTTGAAATTGCCTAAATTTCAATTATTTTCATTATTTGGCATACTTGGAGTATAGATGTATTTTATCTTTGGGAACTTTTCTTAGTTTAGGAGAAAGCTACTCCTACGAAGGGCCGCAATCTGCATTATGAGGCAAGTTTTCAGAAGAAAGGAATAATACTAGATTTATCAAAACTTAATTTGTTCTCTATTTTTAATGGTCAGTTCCGTTAGTTAAATAAACAATTTATCAGTTTCTTTGTAAAATAAAAGAAATATAATGCCTCCCATCAATGCCAAAACTCCTATAGATGCTAACCCCAGTGGGTAGGATCCTGTTAATGCTATAATAAACCCTACTAGAACCGGGCCTATGACTCCAAATCCATTGCCTAATCCGTTCATTAACCCGGTGGCAGTTCCAACAAGCTGGATTGAAATTCTAGTCTGCATAATTGTGAAAAAGATTGGAGGTAACATTTGTCCCGTAAAGAATATTAAGAAGAACATTGAGACTGCTATGGTTTTAGATTGGATGTGTAAAAGGGTTAATAATAGAATTAATATTCCAGCAGAAATCACTCCACTTACTATGACGTTCTTCCTGTTTTTTGTTATTTCGCTTATTGAGGATGCGAAGATCATGCCAGCAATAGCTCCCACATATGAGAGAGTAGTAGCATAGCTCATTTCATTTGCGGTTAGTCTTTGAACATTTAGGAAGTATGTGGGTAACCACAAACTTACTCCCCACCAGATGGTACAAGCTGTGATAAAGCCTACAAGAAGAACTTGAAATTCTCTGTTAAATAATAGAGTTTTCATGTTACTTTGTATATTCAAATCCTTTTTTTGTTGTTTTTGTCCTGTTGGATTATCTTTTATAAAATAAACTACAAATGGGATTAGAGCTATTCCAAGAATTGAAATAAAATAAAAGGATACTTGCCATGAGCTCTTTACTATTATTGGGACAACAATTAGAGGGGTAAGAAGTGAGCCTATGGGCCCACCACTTAAAAAGGCAGTTGTTGCAAGTGCTCGTTTACTTTCACTGAACCAGCTAGCAGTTATTTTATTGGCTACGGGGAATAAAACCCCTTGGGATAATCCTAATAGAACTCTTGAAAGAAGGAGCATTGGGTATAA
>QMUF01000220.1 GCA_003663525.1 Thermococci archaeon
CTTCTGCAGTTTTCTTTTCTTCGTTTGGTCTTACGAAGGTTATTTTCTTTCTACTTGGGGAAAATCTGGGCATTGAAGCATTTTCGATAAATTTTTTCCCGCCGGTTTCGATTTCCTCAACAACTATGGTGTTTTCATACTTGCTGTCCTTTAAGTTGGCCTTTGTTAAGACGTATGCAACTTTCTTTCCATCTCTTGATATTCTTGGGTCGCTTAGGTATGCAAACTTAGAAAATGTGTTTTCATTCCATTCGATCTTATTCATAGCGCTATCACCTAAATATAATCACTCCCTAAATTATTTAAAGTTAATTACTAAGTGTATAGTATGAAAGAAGAATACGCTGTGTTGGGGATACTTTTGATGGGTCTCGTAATTTCAACAGCTTCTAAAAGTTATTGGGGCGTTGTGTTTGCAGCTTTGGGCATCCCACTTTATCTTGCTTATATTTCTAGGGAGAGGAATATCCTCGCAAGATCGAGAATATTTGATAAGGATTTGTTCATAATGATTGGGATAACAATAATTGTGATCTTGACTTTTGTATATTTGTTGGATCCTAGAATAGGTTTGGTTTTGGCTGCATTTTTAATTCCCCTTGCCATATGGGCATGGAGTAGATTAAAGGCCACATAACAGCTCTTTAATCTTTTCAATGTTCTTGGTTTCTTTGTACTGTTTGAGCTCTTTCCTAAGAGTCTCTAAAAACATGGGATTGATTTTAAACTTTTCTCGAACTCTTTTGGAGATAACATTGTTGTTGAGAAATATCATGGCCATTGCAGTGGTTACATTTTTTGGTTTCCTTCTCAGACTTGCCTTCTCAAAGTCAATTATCCATACGTGATCACCGATTATGATGTGTTTTCCACCCTGTATTTGCCCGTGGTCTATTCCAAGAAGATCCAATTTATAAGTCTCTTCAAGAATCTGCAAGAGATGATCTTTTTCTGGGGTTGTGTAAAGTAAAGGCTCTCCTATTGCAAATTCCCTAACCAAAAACTCTCTATTCTCAAATATGCCATGGTCAATTAGGAGAGGGCTAATCTCATGTCCTTTGAGGACTCTTAAAATGTTAGCTTCTCTCTGGAGATTTTTTCTGGGGGTATCGGGCCGCTCTAGTTTTATAATAACTTCTTTATTCCTCTCTTTGCCGAGAAATATCAAGCTTGTAGTACCTTTTGAATAATACTTCTCAAGCTTAATTCCTCTTTTCCCAAGAAATCCTTTGAACTTCTCAAGTTCTTCTTGACTTATAAGATAGTTGTGCATTTCTCTCCCCAATAGTTTAATTAACATTGCTTAAGTATTTTAAATCTGCTGGTGTACTATGGTATTCATAAATAAGTCCAAACGTGTTTCTGTGTTTGAACTGAATCTTCAATCACTTGCTGAGGCAGAAAAGGGAGAGTCATAAGAAAAGGTCCAACTCTTTATCTACCCGTGTTTATTGAGGGAGGCTTATCTTTTGAAAACCTCGCCCTTCAGGGTGGGGTAGGTCACATACTTAGATCTTTATTTTGAACGTTGAGATCGGTCAGCTGGTATATCCAAAAAAGATGGTCAGGGTTACAATTCCAAAGGAGTACATTTCGGCAGAGGATGTCTTAAAGGCCCTATCTTTAGAATAATTAGCTTTTCCTAATTCGTCATTTTTTCTTTATTGGCGGCGATAAGCTTAAATACTCAAAAAACCAAATATTACTGGTGGTAAGCTATGGTGACGGCGTTTATTTTGATGGTGACAGCAGCTGGAAAGGAAAGGGAAGTTATGGAGAAACTTCTTACTTACCCGGAGGTAAAAGAAGCTTATGTGGTTTATGGGGAATATGATCTCATAGTTAAGGTCGAAACTGAGACACTAAAAGATTTAGATCATTTTATAACAGAAAGAATAAGAAAGATGCCAGAAATACAGATGACTTCAACAATGATAGCTATCTGAAGTCTCTCTCAGTCATGACCTTTTTCTTAATTTTCTAATGACGGGATAGAATGAGCCTGTGGAATTATTTTAGGACGAAAAAGTTCATCGGTAGATGCTCCAAATGGACTTTTCTCTGCAGTATGAGAGAATTTTAAAAATGAGAGATAAGAAAACTCTAAAAAAAGAACAAAAGGGTCATTTGTTCATCATTAGTCTTATCCTCTCTGCTGCATCTTTTGCCATGTCTGAGATCCCACTTAAAGTTTTTGCGATATTGAGAAGATACATTCCAAGACCCCAATCCATCTTACTAGAGTTCTTAAAGATCATCTCCATGAATTTTGTGTCGAGTTCATCGATTTTGTGTTCAACATTTCCTATTTCTTTGATTAGCCTATATTCCTCCTCAATCTCTTTCTCCCCAAATCCACTCTCTATGACCGTATCCATTTGAACTATTGCATCGTAAACGAGTTTTGCGGCCTTAATGCTCTCTTGGCTCATCTTTATCACAAGGTCTTTCACTTCATGTTTGATCTCTTCAGGAATATCATTGGGGTCCCTAACTAAGAGCCATTTCGC